>NZ_JBWQOJ010000010.1:0-86664 GCF_056591795.1 Maritimimonas sp. 2210JD6-3
CTAATCCTTCATTGTAAGCCATTATGTGAGGGTAAAGTTAGTAAATACATTAAAATAAAAACCCGAGAAATTTTTCTCGGGTTTTACTAAAATTTAAGAAGAATGATTACTTTTTATCATACTCTCCTGCATTAACTACCGTCCATTGATCAAATGGTTTGAAGTACTTTTTAATTGCTTTATTTACTTTATCAACAGTTAATGAAGTAACTTGAGCTTCAATATTCTTATGGAAACTCATATCTCTATCATAAAATATATTGTTATTAATCAAAGAAGATAATTCATTGTCTTTGGCCCTAGACACGCTTTGCGCTTGTACCCATCCTTTAACTGCATTATCTAATTCTTCTTGCGTAATTCCGTCTTTAATAAAACGTGCAATTTCTTCTTTAAATCCTAACTCAACTTTATCATAATTATCAGGATTGTAAATTGCATAAATTGAAATTGTTGAATTTGAATCTTTTTTATCACTATCAACACCAACATTGGCACCTGCACCATAACTTACTCCATCTTTTTGACGTAAGCGAGTGGCAACTCTAGAATTTAAAAATCCACCACCAAAAATTGAGCCAGCTATTTGCATAGCAGCATAATCCTCATCAGATTGACTTAATTTAAAGCTTAAAATACCAACGGTAAACGCATTCTTTTTATCTGGTGTATTAATTTTCTCATTCGCTACTTTATTAGCGCTGTGCGGATTGCTAATTTGTGTGAATGGTAATTTAGAAATATATCCTGTAAAAGATTTTTCAAAAAAGTCTTTTAACTTTTCACTGTCGAAATTACCTATGGCTACAATCGAAGCATTGTTTGAGATACCATAGAATTTCTTATAGTACTCTTTTAATTTTTCTACCGTTAATGCTTTAATGTCTGCAATACGTTCGTCTGTAGTCATAGAGTATAACGGATGCCCCTTTTTATATTTTTGATTCAATTCACCTATACGTCTAGAGGCAATAAATGTAGGTTCAGATTTTTGCTGTTCGATCCCAGCCAATCTTTGCGTTTTTAATTTTTCTAGTTCTTCGGCATTAAAAACAGGATTTTTAAGCATATCAACCATCAATTCTAACGTAGGCATAAGATTCTCTTCAGTAGAACTAACTCTGGCAAAGACTTTCCCATTACTTCCGCTAAAAGAAATAGATGACTTAAGTTTGCTCAATTCATCTTGAATTTGTTGTCTGGTTTTTGAAGTTGTACCTTTATTTAACATACTAGCTACAAAACCAGGAGTAACACCTATATTCATCAGGTCTTTAACATTACCGTTACGCAATGCAAAATTGATATTTACGGTTTTCCCTCTATTATCTTTCCTGATGAATCCATACTTAATTCCGTTATTGAGTTTTCCCTTTTCTAATCGCTGCTCAATATTATCATAAGTAACATCAAAAACTTCACCAGTACCTAAATCCTTTTTGCCTTTATATGCCTTTACTAAGTCTGCTACTCCTTTTGTATGCTCTATGGCAACTCTTTCTGGGTTTTTTGTAGGGATAAATTGTCCTACTGTTCTGTTTGTAGGAATCAAGTATTTCTTGGCAGCAGCATTAACTTGATCAAGCGTTGCTGCTTCAATACGATCTCTGTGAATGTAAGCTAAACGCCAATCTCCAGCACCAATAAATTCACTCATATAGGTAGCAAGAAAACCAGAATTTCTACTCATCTGATCTATCTGTTTAGTAATATTTGCTTTAGCTCTGTCTAACTCTTCTTTTGTAATGGGATTCGTTTTTACATCATCTAAAACTTTTCTTAATGTTTTCTGCGCTTCTTCTAGTGATTTATCAGAAGGCACATCTACATTAATATATAAAAAACCAGGCTCTTTCGTAAAAGGACTAAATGACCATAGAGAAGAAGCTTTTTTACTTTCAATTAAAGCTTTGTATAATCTACCTGAAGGAGCATTTGTTAAAACTTCTTCTACAATTGCTAGTGCCGAATAATCGGGATGAGAACCAGCAGGTGTATGATATAAAGACGATACTACTTGCAAATCACCAGTTCTACTTAAGTTCACCCATTTTTCACCATCTTGTGCAGGCTCTTCTGTATGTGAATCACGAATTGGAGTATTAGGATTCTTAAGTTTACCGAATTTATCTTCTATAAGTTTTAAAGTTTTAGGTATATCAAATTTACCCGTAACCATTAAAACCGCGTTGTCTGGTCGATAATATTTTTTATAAAAAGCCTTTAAGTTATCTATCGGAACTCGTTCTATATCAGAGCGATTACCTATTGTTGATTGCCCGTAATTATGCCATAAGAATGCTGTGCTAATAACGTTTTGCATCAATACACTTGTTGGATTATTTTCACCAGACTCAAATTCATTTCTAACCACTGTAAACTCAGAATCGAGATCTTTTTTAGCTATATAAGAATTTAACATTCTATCTGCTTCTAAATCTAATGCCCATTCTAAATTCTCGTCAGTAGCATTAAAAGTTTCATAATAATTTGTGCGATCATACCAAGTCGTACCATTGGGTCTCGAACCGTGGTTTGTAAGCTCTTCAGGTATGTTAGGATGATTAGGAGTGCCTTTAAATACTAAGTGTTCTAGTAAATGTGCCATTCCTTTTTCACCATAGCCTTCATGTCTAGAACCTACCTTGTAAGTAATATTAACGGTAATAGTTTGAGAAGAATTATCTGGAAATAATAAAACTTTCAATCCGTTAGGAAGTACGTATTCTGTAATACCTTCAACAGAGGCGGTTTGTTTTATTTGTGCGTTAATAGTAAATGACAAACAAAAAGCAGCAATTAATAGAAAACTACTGAGTAAACATTTTTTCATTTGATGTGTTTTTAATTGAAGCTCAAAAATATGAAAAATTGAAGTAACTAACTAGTCTTGATAGTATTTTTTTCCCTTTAAAAAGTAACTCGAAACTATACTTTTAGCATAATAAAAATTCTCGAGTCTATTTGATTGCTCTTTTCTTTTTTTAAGATATTTTGACAAGTTATGATAAAAAGCAAAATGTGCTCGCAGAATAGCAAAAGTATGTATTGGTTGTAAATTCAATAGAAATTTAAATGCAGCTAAACCATCGAATAATAATCGTATAAAAATAGTGCTAATTAACTTTTGCTTAGGTAAGTTTTTTACTAACATATATAAACTATTCCTAAAATTAAGGTATGTTTTTTTAGGATTAATACTACTTAACGTGGCGCCTCCTACATGATATACCGTTGCATCACCAACATACAGTATTCGCTGACCCAAGTTTTGAATACGCCAACAAAGATCTACTTCTTCTTGATGTGCAAAGAAATCTTCATCAAATCCGTTTAGCATATGAAATATTTCAGAACGGATAAAAAAGCAAGCTCCCGAAGCCCAAAAAATATCTTTAACATCATTGTACTGACCTTTATCAGTCTCAATAGTATCAAAAATTCGTCCGCGGCAATACAAATAACCATATGAATCTATAAAACCACCTGCTGCACCAGCGTATTCGAATTTAGATTTGTCTTTAAAATCTAAAATTTTTGGTTGTATGGCTGCAATAGTTCGCTCTTGCTCTAATTGTTCTATAATTGGTTTTAACCAATTTTGAGTTACATCAATATCTGAATTTACCAGTGCATATATATCAGCTTCAATATGCTGTAAAGCATCATTATACCCCTTGGCATAGCCACCATTTTCTGTATTTTGAATAATCGTTACTTCAGGAAAATGTTTCTTTACAAATTCAACCGAATCATCATCAGAATTATTATCTGCTACATATACATCTGCTAAATCGATACTATGTTCGATAATATTAGGTAAAAATTGTTCTAATAATTTCTTACCATTCCAATTTAATATAACAATGGCTATTTTCATGTATGATAACTAGGTAATTTCTTTAAAAAATTATAACACTTGTTTGTATGGTCTAACGTACAAAAATAATGATCTAAACCATTGGTTACCATTAAGAATTGTGCCTTTAAATTAAGATTGTATTGAGCAATTTGATCGAAAGTTTCTTGTGTTATTTTTACTTTTGGTGATTTACACTCAATAATGATTTCTGGGAATCCTTTTTTATTAAAAATAAGTATGTCAAATCTTTTTCTTAACCCATTGACTACTAATTGTTTCTCTACAGCTATGATAGATTTTGGATATTTTTTTTCTTCAATTAGAAAGTGCAACACATGTTGTCGTACCCATTCTTCTGGCGATAAAACCACATACTTTTTTCGAATAAAATCAAAAATTAACGTCTTATTTTCGCTACTTTTGAGCTTGAATTTGTATGCAGGAAAATTGAGTGCTTGCATGCTGCAAAAATGATATTTTTTTCTTAGTTGTGGACAAAATCAACCAAATAGTTTCTGAAATTCAACAGGGAAATATAGCGCCCATTTATTTTTTAATGGGAGAAGAACCTTATTATATCGACAAAATTGCTGATTATATTGAAAATAATATCCTTAGTGAGGAAGAGAAAGAATTTAATCAGGTGACGTTATACGGGCGCGATGTTAGTATTGATGCTATAGTATCGCAGGCAAAACGTTTTCCTATGATGGCAGAACGTCAAGTAATACTTGTAAAAGAGGCGCAAGAGCTATCTAGAACTATAGAAAATTTAGTAGTATATGCAGAAAACCCTCAGCCTGCGACTGTTTTAGTACTTTGTTATAAGTATAAAACTTTAGACAAACGAAAAAAACTTACGAAAGTTATTGCAAAAAATGGGGTTTTATTTGAAAGTAAAAAATTATATGAAAATCAAGTAGGAGATTGGATACGTAGAATTTTAAGTGGTAAGAAATATCAAATAGAACCTAAAGCAGCACTTATGTTGGTTGAATATTTAGGTACAGATCTTGCCAAGATCAATAATGAATTAGAAAAGCTCATCATCGTTTTGGATGATGAGAGATTAATCACTCCCAAACATATAGAAGACAATATCGGTATTAGCAAAGACTATAATAATTTTGAATTGCGTAAAGCAGTAGGAGAGCGACAAATCGTAAAAGCAAATCAGATTATTACTTATTTTGCCCAAAACCCTAAAAGTAATCCGTTAGTAATGACTATTTCACTACTCAATAGTTTTTTTACACAATTGTTTATGTATCATGGATTAAAAGATAAATCGAAAGGATCGGTTTCAAAAGCGCTACGCATTAACCCATATTTTGTGAACGATTATCAGAATGCAGCTCGTAATTATCCCATGCGAAAGGTTTCTCAAATAATTTCTTTATTGCGTGATGCAGATATGAAGAGTAAAGGAGTGGGAGCGTATAACTTAAATTCTGCAGATATATTAAAGGAGTTACTTTTTAAAATGATGCACTAATTTACAATATCGCTATCAACTTTTATAGTGAATTTTATTTTTGTTCCTAGACCTTCCTTAGATTCAACTGCTATACTACCGTGGTTCTCAGATACAATTTTCTTTACTATAGATAATCCAATACCCGTGCTTTTTACTTCTTCGTTAGTATTTATTTTTGTAAATAATTTAAAGATTTTCTCATGATATAAAGGATTGATCCCAGAACCATTGTCTTCTACAGTAAAGTAATAGTAGTCTTTTGATTTTGAAAATGATATATTTAAAATTATTTTTTCTTTATCGTTATGTTTTATTGAATTCTGTATTAAGTTATGAAAAACATGCTCTAATTCTATTTTATTAGCATAAATTTCATTTTTACCTTTTGGTAGTTTAAATATGCACTCTTTTTTTGTATCTATTAACACAATTATATCGTTTAATAAATCATTTAAATTAAAGATTTCTTTTGTTTTATTTCCTTTTACTATTTGAGAATAATCTAAAAGACCATCTATCATAGCTCCCATTTTTAGACCTCTTTCTTTTAATAAACTAAGATGATTTTGTGTTTCTTTATTAACGGTCTCATTTAGATCATCTTGTATAAATGAAATTAAAGCATTCATCGATACTAAAGGCGACTTTAGATCGTGTGCAATAATATGGTTGAAATTGTCTAATTCTGAATTACTGTTTTCTAAATGCTCTAAATTTTCTTTTAGTTTTGAGTTCATTTTTAATAGCTCTTCAGATTGTAAAGAGATTTCTTTACGTTGTTTAATCTCTAAGCTTCTCGCTTCTTCAAGATCATGAAATGAACTTGAAAACCGCATCATTAAGAGCATAGATAATAGCAAGAAAACAAATACATACCCCAAGTTTACATACATCAGCCCTTGATCGTTATCAAAAAATACAAACACATGAATACAAAAAACGATTAGACCCAATATGATCGTGAATAGAGCTAAAATTGATTTATGTTTACTTATAATGGAGGTTCTAATAATCACAAAAATCATGTATAGTAAACATATTGTCATAAAATAAACAAATGGGATGAGCATTTTTGTAAAGATTTTAGAAGGTAAAAACAGCACAGCAATTAATGATACCAGAAAACTAAATTCTATTATTTTAATGAATGTTTTATGCGTGTAATCTGAGAATATTTTACTAAAGAAAAGGCACCCAGAAGCAGCTCCTAAAAACAATGTTATGTATTCAATTCTAACTAATAACGTCCAGCTAATATTAGGAAGAATAATGGCAAATGGTGCATAGGTATCACTTAACGCTCTATATGACCAGCTTAAACAGAAAATGGCAAAATATAGCACTGCGATATCTTTGTTCCAATAGAATAAAAAGAACAATAAAAAAAGGCTACCAATAAAACTCAAACTACCAATAAAAATCATATCTGATATAGTTTGATTTTTACTTTTATTGAGAAGATATTCAGTTGTAGCAATTATTGGAGGTTCTACCAAACCTCCTTTATTATGATAATAATTAGAAACGTGAATAACAATCTCAAAATCAGTTTCGTTTGTATCTAGCGGAATTATTTTAGCAAACCTTCTATGAAATGCTTTTTTTTGAGACTTGCTAACCGTTCCAATCTCGTGTATCAATTTTTTATTAACCCAAATTTTAGCGGCAGAATAAATAGGTGGAATATATAGGGATAGATTTTGTTGCGTTTTTGGAAGCGAAAATAACATTCTATACGTGGCATAACCGAATGAAGGAAAATTTTCTCCATTAGATATTTCATACTCGGTCCAGCTATTTATGGAAACATCCAAATACTTTTGATCTGACCTAAAATTAGAAGGTTTGATAAGATCTTTCCAATAAAACATCCATCCTTTTTCAAGTTTTATTTCTGTATTTTTTTTAAAAATAATTTCTTTAAAATCAGTATATATAGAATCCGACTTTTCTTGCCGAATGCCATACAAAAGATGAGTAAAAACCATAAACATTATTAAACATAATATGGTTTTTATATCTCTAGAACTGTAAAATTTAGATTTAATCATATGCTAGACATCAACACAAACATTTACTTTTTAATACATAGATAGCTTCAGGTTAAAAATGGTATCATTTAATACATAGGAATATTTTTAACATAAATAGAAATATAAAATAATAGCTTATTCATTAAGATCGTTTGTAAGTGCTTGGTATATTAAGAAAAATAGATTTTTTGATTTTTGCTGTAATATAATTAAAAACTCTTGTTTTTTTACTTTATTGCTAACTGTGGACTAATTGTACCATTATCAACTCGGCTTAAGTTGCATAAATAGTAATTATGGCTATGTAACAAGGTAAAACGGGTACACTAAAATATACCTAATTAAAAAGCTATGATTGAACTATTAAATACACATGATACTTCGTATTAGTTTTTGCCAACTATCGATAGCTCCGCATTTTTTTTGGTCCGTACCAAAGCCAAAAGCCAGTTATCGTAAATATGAAAAGTGCGATACTCATTATAGAAGTGTAAAATAGTTTAAAATATCCATCGGTCTCTAGATAGTTATCTATAATCGAACCGTCATGAATATTTTCTATAACATCAGAGTAACGTTTGCCAACATTTAGAACTTTACCAGTTGCACCATCTAATTGTACTCCATAACGTCCCTTTTTATAAATAAACTTAACGGTTCCACGCTGTTTACGAATGTCTATTCTACCTAATTCAAGAGATATACTAGGGTCAATTTTGTTTAGAATAGTCCTGTTTGCAATACTATACAAACTATCAATGGGTAAGAAATCCTTTAATTCTGTTGAAGTACCAGTATATGTTTTTGGCAATAATAGTTCATTGCTATTTTTTTTCCATCCTAATAGAAACCCTGTTATTGCAACGATAAAAAAGAAAACAAATAATAAAACTCCTGTAGTTCTATGAATTTTTCTGAAAATGCGAAGTATTTTAGCTTGTTCTTGTCTTTTTGATCTCGCTGGCATGAATGAATTTAGTAATTTCGAGCACCAAATATAGCACTTCCGACACGAATCATAGTACTTCCGTTTTCAATAGCAATTTTATAATCACCACTCATACCAATAGACAATGTTTTGAGTTCTGAATTTTGAATAGTAAGCTTTTTAAAGAAGGTATTTAAACGAGAAAATTCTTTATTAATTTGCTCCTCATTTTTGGTAAAACTCGCCATGCCCATGAAACCAACTATCTTTATATTTTCTAAATCTTCTAATTCTTTTGAATGCAAGATAGTTTCGATTTCAGAAAAGGAAAGTCCGAATTTTGTTTCTTCTTGTGCTATTTTAGCTTGCAACAAACAATTAATAACACGATCATGCTTTTTGGCCTGTTTGTTAATTTCTTTAAGTGTGGTAAATTTATCTATTCCATGAATCAAACTAACAAAATGTGCCATATATTTCACCTTGTTACTTTGCAAATGCCCAATCATATGCCATTCAATATCTTTAGGAAGTTGATCGTACTTCGTTACCATTTCTTGAATTTTATTCTCTCCAAAAATTCGTTGACCAGCATTGTAAGCTTCTTGAATAGTTTCCACAGGTTTCGTTTTTGATACTGCAACGAGCGTTACCTGTTTTGGTAAATCAGCTTTTATACGCTTTAAATTATTGGCAATCATTTTGCTAACTATTCACTATTTGAAATTAAAATTCATACATCGTCAAACCACTTCTTAGTTTGGGTTCAATATAGGTGCTTTTTGGCGGCATCTTTAAATTTGCATCTGCTATCGCTTTCATTTGTTCTACGGTGGCAGGAACCATACCAAAAGCAACAGCAAATTTACCTGAATCTACTTTGTTCTTCAAACTAAATATATCGTTCTTTGAATGTGCATAGTCAATTCTCGAACTGTTGTGTAAGTTTTCAATACCTAGAATAGGTTTTAGAATGGTTCTATATAATACATCAGCATCAAGATCACTTAAAGCATTTTTAAAGTTAAATATTGATTTCCGTAAGTATAATGAATAATATTCACCATCTAAATACATGCTAAAATGATGTTTTTTAGATGGCTTGTAAAATTGTTGTCCTTTATTATCGATACGATACATAGCATCTAATTTGATTAACAACTCTTCTTTTGATAAACCATTTAAATCTTTAATCAATCTATTGAATTCTGAAATCTTTAAATGGCTTTCTGGAATTAGATAACTCATAAAATAATTATACGGTTCCTCACCAGTATGGTTTTTATTTTCAGATTGTAATTGGCTCGCTAAAAGACAAGAAGATGAAGAACGATGGTGGCCATCAGCTATGTATAACGAATTTATTTCCGCGAAAGCGTTACAAATAGATTCTATATCAACAACATCAGATACAACCCATAAAAAATGTGATTGTTTATCTGTAGTAGTGAATTCGTATTCTGGTCGCTTTGCCTTGTATTTCTCTATAATGGTTTCAATAGTAGTATTGTCGGGATAGGTGAGTAGTACAGGTTCGGCATTAAAGCCTACAGTTTTTAGATAATTTTGAAATAATAGCTCTCTATTTTTTATAGTGCCTTCGTGTTTTTTTATAATATTATTAGTATAGTCGTTTACACTTGTTGCAGCTATAATTCCACAGAAAACAGCTTCATCAACTATTTTCTTATAAATATAAAAAGCTGGTTTATCGTCTTTTTTTAAAATCTTATTCTCTTTAAATTCAATAAACCTATTATGTACTAATTTAAATCGTTCTTCTCCTGATACTTGTTGATGGTATTTATACCCAGGATTTATTATATGTAAAAACGTGTAGGGATTAAAATCTAATTTAGCTCCTAATTCTGCTGGTGTATAAGCTTCATAAGATTTAGAAGACACAAGAGCCACCTTATCTCTTGTGGCTCTAACTGCTTTAAAAGGCTTAACAATAGCCATTTTATTTTAATATAGCTATGATTTGCTCTGCTAATTCAGTACCTATTCTGTCTTGAGCTTCATTGGTAGCAGCGCCAATATGCGGTGTTAATGACAAATTAGGATTCATTAACAACTGAATTTCTGGTGTTGGTTCTTTTTCAAACACATCTAATGCCGCATACGATATTTTACCTGAATCAATAGCATTTACCAAGGCAACCTCATCGATAACACCACCACGTGCTGCATTTACTATGCCAGCACCATCTTTCATCATATCAAATTCTTGCTTAGAAATAACATATTCTTTTTGTGCAGGAACATGTAATGAGATAAAATCAGATTGTTGTAATAATTCTTCTTTCGAAATAGTTTCTATATCAAAATTTACAGATTGCCCATTATAAAATTCTAACTTTAGAGTTGCATTTTCAATAAATGGATCATATGCTTTTACATTCATACCAATTCCTAAAGCGATCTTAGCCGTAGCTTGACCTATTCTACCAAAACCCAGAATTCCTAAAGTCTTTCCTTTTAATTCAACACCTTTAGCATATGCTTTTTTTAGGTCTTTAAATTTAGAATCTCCTTCTAAAGGCATTTCTCTATTCGAATTATGTAAAAAACGTACCATACCAAATAGATGCGCAAACACCAATTCAGCAACAGAATGAGACGATGCAGCTGGAGTATTTATGACGTGGATGCCTTTACTACGTGCATAGTCAACATCAATATTGTCCATACCAACACCACCACGACCAATTATTTTTATAGACGCACAAGCATCAATAATGTCTTTACGCACTTTAGTTGCACTTCTTACTAATAACACAGTGATGTTATTTTCGTTAATATAGTTAATCAACTGTTCTTGAGCTACTTTAGTGGTTATCACTTCAAAACCTGCTGCTTCTAATGCTTCAACACCTGAAGTTGCTACACCATCATTTGCTAATACTTTCATTCTATTTTATTTATTAAAATTTTGCATTACATTAACTAACACTTCCACACTTTCTAGTGGTAATGCATTATACATACTTGCTCTATAGCCTCCAACAGATCGATGACCATTTAATCCATTAATTCCTGCAAGCTTACAAGCTTGATCAAAACTTTCTTTTAAAGATTCGTCTGTTAAATTAAATGTTGCATTCATTTTTGATCTAGAGCTTTTCTCAGCAATCCCAATAAAAAATTCATTAGAATCGATTTCATTATAAAGTAATTCAGCTTTTTTATTATTCTCTTTTTCAATAGCTGGTATTCCGCCAAGGTTCTTTAACCATTCTAAGGTTAACATTGAAGTGTACACTGCAAATACTGAAGGTGTATTAAACATACTATCTTTACCGATATGAACTTGATAATCGAGCATTGATGGAATATTCCTTCCTGTTTTTCCTAAAATTTCGTCTTTAACAATGACTAAAGTTGTACCAGCAGGTCCCATATTTTTTTGGGCTCCTGCATAAATAAGGTCAAACTGTGAAAAATCTAATACGCGAGAAAAAATATCAGAACTCATATCGCAAACAATAGGAGCGTCAACTTTTGGGAAAGAACCCATTTGAGTACCAAAAATGGTATTATTACTCGTACAGTGAAAATAATCGATGTTTGAAGAAATAGAATATTCTTTTGGAATGTAATTATAGTTTTTATCTTTCGAAGAAGCCACTATTTCTATAGTGCCAAGCATTTTAGCTTCTTTTATTGATTTAGAACTCCATGTTCCTGTATCTAAATAAGCTGCTTTTCCGTTTTTACTTAGTAAATTGTAAGGCACCATTAAAAATTCTAAACTGGCGCCACCTTGTAAAAAGAGTACTGAATATCCTTTATCTTTTAAGTCAAGTAGTTCAAGAACTAATGCTCTGGCATTTTCCATTACATCTACAAAAGCTTTGCTTCTGTGTGAAATTTCAATTAAGGATAGATTATCATCGTTAAAATTTAAAACAGCTTGTGAAGCCTTTTTTAAAACCTCTTGTGGTAAGATACATGGACCTGCGCTAAAATTATGTTTTTTCACAAATAAAATGCTTAAAAATTAAAGCACAAAGTTGATTAAATTATTATAAATAATTACTACTAATTCCTAAAAAATACCTAACAATTATTGACAAATTGTTAATATAAAATACTATTTGGGCTGTAGAACAATACAAGGAATAATCATTTCTTCTAACGAAATGCCACCATGTTGATATGTATTCTTATAATACTTTACAAAATGATTGTAATTATTAGGATACGCAAAAAAATAATCTTCTTTCGCAAATACAAAAGAACTACTCATGTTAATAGAAGGTAACATGATATCTTTAGGGTTTTTAACAGCATACACTTCTTTATCTTCGTACGTCAAACTTCTACCTGTTTTATATCGTAAGTTTGAACTTATATTTTTATCACCAACAACTCTTGATGGTTTCTTTGTATTTATAGTACCATGATCTGTTGTAATGATTAGTTTTAAACCAAGTCGTTGTGCTTTTTGAATTATTTCTAATAGTGGAGAATTCTTAAACCAACTAAGTGTTAAAGATCTATATGCTTTATCATCACTAGCCAACTCTTTAATCATCTCCATTTCTGTACGCGAATGCGAAAGCATATCTACAAAATTGTAAACAACCACGGTTAAGTCATTGTCTTTTGTGCCAGAAAAATTAGCAGCTAACTCTTTACCGTTAGGCATATTCGTTATTTTATAAAACTCATGTTTTATATCTAAATGCAGTCTCTTAATTTGCTCAGTTAAAAACTCATTTTCAAATAAATTTTTACCTCCTTCATCAGTGTCGTTTCTCCAGTATTCTCTATGTTTTTGCTCCATTTCTAATGGTGTAAGACCCGAAAATATAGCATTTCGAGCATATTGAGTAGCAGTAGGTAGAATACTATAAAAACTTGTTTCTTTTTCCTTTTTATAATAATTATTTATAATAGGTTCTAGCACTCTTAATTGGTCATAACGCAAATTATCGATAACCACCAATAAGGTACCTTGCGCTTTAGATAGTTGTGGGACAATAATTTCTTTAAATAAATCTTGAGATAAAATAGGTTTTTCTTCACCCTGCTGAAACCAACTTTCATAATTTTTCTCGATGAATTTAAAGAACTGAGAATTTGCCTCATCTTTCTGGCTCTCAAGAATCTCAATCATACCAGGGTCATCGATAGATTCTAACTCTATTTCCCAATGCACTAATTTTTTATAGAGATCTGCCCACTCATCAAACGTATTCACCATAGCCATATCCATAGCAATCTTTCTAAACTCTTGCTGATAATTTGAAGTCGTTTTTTCAGATACCAAACGTGTATTGTCAAGTGTTTTCTTAAGTGTTAATAATATTTGGTTGGGATTAACAGGTTTTATTAAATAGTCAGCAATCTTAGCCCCGATAGCTTCCTCCATAATATACTCTTCCTCGCTTTTAGTAATCATCACTACAGGCATATTTGGTGATTTTGTTTTTATCTGACTTAAGGTTTCAATACCCGATAAACCAGGCATATTTTCATCTAAAAAAACGATGTCGAAATTTTCGTCATCAATAGTTTCGACAGCTTCAGCTCCATTATTACAAGTTGATACATTATAATTCTTTTTTTCTAAAAAAAGTAAATGTGGTTTGAGTAACTCAATTTCATCATCAACCCATAGAATTTTTGTTGTAGGCATGTGCTTGAATAATATTAAATTATTAGGTTATTTTTGTGTAAACAATAATACACATTTTTGAAAAAGCTCAAAATTTTTAACGATCCAATTTACGGATTTATTCCTATCCACAATAGATTACTTTTTAACATTATTGAACATGCTTATTTCCAGCGTTTAAGACGAATTACCCAAATGGGATTATCATATTTAGTATATCCTGGCGTCAATCACACCCGCTTTGAACATGCCCTTGGCTGTATGTATTTAATGCAAAAGGCAATTGAAGTATTGAAATTTAAGAAAATAAAAATCACTAAAAAAGAAAGTGAAGCTTTACAAATAGCAATTCTATTACATGATATTGGTCATGGTCCCTTTTCACACACCTTAGAACACAGTATTGTTTCTGAGATTCACCATGAAGCCATTTCATTGAAATTTATGGAAGCTCTAAATGATGAGTTTGATGGGCAACTTTCGTTAGCAATAGCAATGTTTAAAGGTGAATATGAACGATCTTTTTTTAATCAATTAATTACAAGTCAACTCGATATAGATAGATTAGATTACCTAAAGCGAGATAGTTTTTATAGTGGTGTGACAGAAGGTAACATTAATTCAGAACGACTTATTACCATGCTCGACGTTGTTGATGATAACTTGGTAATAGACAAAAAGGGTATCTATTCGGTAGAAAAATTTATAGTTGCTCGAAGACTTATGTATTGGATGGTCTATTTGCATAAAACAAGTTTAGCAGCAGAAAATATTCTCGTTAATATTTTAAAGCGAGCAAAAGAATTAAGTGTAAACGATCCAAAAATTTCTTTGAGTAGTAATCTAAATTATTTTTTGACTAAAGAAATTAATAGTCAAAATTTCAATAATGAAACGCTACATACTTTTTCTAAACTAGACGATTATGATATTATTAGCGCTATAAAAGATTGGGTAAACCATAAAGATTATATCTTATCAAATCTTTGTAAATCAATAATTAATAGAAATTTACCTAAAGTAATTATACAGTCAGAAAAATTTTCTAACGCATTTATACAGAATAAGAGAGAAAAGGTTAAATTAAAATTAAATATTACTCAAAATAAAGACATCGATTACTTTACAGACTCTGGTATTATTATGAATCAGGCATACAGCAAAGAAAAGTATCCAATAAACATTAAGTACAAGAAAAACACTATAATAGATTTAGCAATGGCATCAGATCATTTAAACATAGATGCATTGACAAACCCAGTTCATAAATATTACATTTATTATCCTAAGTAAAAGCAAGTAAATTTTACCTTATTTTTTATACTTTTGTGAGAATGAAATTTACAGCAAAACAAATCTCTGACATTTTAGATGGTGACGTAGTGGGTAACGAAAATGAAGAAGTCTCTAAGCTCTCTAAAATAGAAGAAGGTGAAAAAGGCTCTCTTACTTTTTTATCAAATCCGAAATACACTCCTTTTTTATATACAACCAACGCTTCGGTGACAATTGTTAACAAGTCATTTATTCCTGAAAAAGATATTACGACCACTCTGATAAAAGTAGATGATTCGTATAAAGCTTTTTCTAAGCTTTTAGCTTTTTATAACGAAGTAAAGAACAATAAAACAGGTATAGAAAATCCTAACTATAGAAGCAAATCTTCAAGCTTAGGAGAAAACATCTACCTAGGTGCTTTTAGCTATATTGGTGATAATGTTGTAGTTGGTAACAATGTAAAAATTTACCCAAATGTCTATATTGGTGACAATGTAAACATTGGTGACAATACTGTTGTTTTTGCTGGGGCAAAAATCTACTCAGAGTCTCAGATTGGCAAAAGGTGCACTATACATTCGGGTGTAATTATTGGTTGTGACGGATTTGGTTTCGTGCCGAATGATAATGGCAGTTATGATAAAATACCTCAAACAGGTAATGTAATTATTGAAGACCAAGTCGATATAGGCTCTGGTACGACTATCGATAGAGCCACATTAGGCTCAACTATTATTAGAAAAGGCGTAAAGCTTGATAATCAAATACAAATAGCGCATAATGTAGAAGTTGGTGAAAATACAGTTATTGCTGCTCAAACTGGTATCGCTGGCTCAACTAAAATTGGTAAAAATTGTCAAATAGGAGGACAGGTAGGTATTGTAGGACATATTACCATAGGTGATAATGTTCGCATACAAGCACAGTCTGGTATTGGAAGAAATTTAAAAGATAATGAAGCTGTACAAGGGAGCCCAGCTTTACCGTATTCAGATTATAATAAATCATATGTTTATTTTAAAAACTTACCGAAGCTTTCTGATAAAGTTCGAGAATTAGAAAAAAAAATAAATGAACAAACTAAAGTTCAATGAGTACAAAACAAAAAACTATTGAAAAAGAAGTTACCTTATCTGGTGTAGGATTACATACAGGTAAAGATGTATCAATGACATTTAAACCTGCCCCAGAAAATTATGGTTATGCTTTTGTAAGAACCGACCTTGAGGGTAACCCAGTAATCGAGGCGAAAGCAGATTATGTTACTGATACACAGCGAGGTACAAATATTGAGAAAAATGGTGTCAAAATTCATACTTCAGAACACGTTTTAGCTGCAGTTGTAGGTTTAAATATTGATAATATTATAATTGAATTAGATGCACCAGAGCCTCCAATTATGGATGGTTCGTCAAAATTCTTTATTAAAGCTTTAGAAAATGCTGGTATCAAGGAACAAAATGCACCTGTTGATGAATTTGTCGTTAAAGATATTATATCTTATAAAGACGAAAATACGGGTAGTGAAATCATATTGATGCCTTCAGACAAATATGAGGTTACTACGATGGTTGATTTCGGTACCAAAGTTTTAGGAACTCAAAATGCAACCTTAACCAATGTATCTGATTTTAAAAATGAAATTGCAGATGCACGCACCTTTAGTTTTTTGCATGAAATAGAGATGTTACTTGACAATAATCTTATTAAAGGAGGTGATTTGAATAATGCCATTGTTTATGTAGATAAAAAATTATCTAATGAAACAATGGAAAAACTAAGAATTGCTTTTAAGAAAGAAGATGTAAAGGTAAAACCCAATGGTATTTTAGATAATTTGACTTTACATTGGCCGAATGAAGCTGCTCGTCACAAATTACTTGATGTAATAGGCGACTTAGCTTTAATAGGCACAAAAATAAGGGGCAAAGTCATCGCCAACAAACCAGGGCATTTTGTAAATACGCAATTCGCGAAGAAACTTCAAAAGATAATTAAGCAAGAACGACGTAATTATGTGCCAGAAGTAGATTTACATGCCAAACCCGTAAAAGACATCAATCAAATTATGGAAATGTTACCACACAGACCTCCATTTTTATTGGTTGATAAAATTTTAGAGCTTTCAGATCAGCATGTTATTGGTCTTAAGAATGTAACGATGAACGAACCATTTTTTGTAGGCCATTTTCCAGGAGCACCTGTAATGCCTGGTGTTTTGCAGATAGAAGCTATGGCACAAACGGGAGGCATATTGGTGCTGAGTACTGTACCCGACCCTGAGAATTACTTAACTTATCTTCTAAAAATAGATAATGTTCGCTATAAGCATCAGGTTGTACCTGGCGACACCTTAATTTTTAAGTTAGACCTTATATCACCTATTCGTCGTGGAATATGTCAGATGCAAGCACATACCTATGCAAATGGTAGATTGGTTTCAGAAGCCGAGATTATGGCTCAAATAGTAAAAGTTAAAGATAGTTAGATGAATCAGCCATTAGCATATGTACATCCAGACGCAAAAATTGCTAGAAACGTAGTTATTGAACCTTTTGCAACGATTCATAGTAATGTAAAAATAGGTTCTGGTACTTGGATAGGGTCAAATGTTACCATTATGGAAGGAGCTCGTATTGGTAAGAACTGTAGAATATTTCCAGGAGCAGTGATTTCTGCAATCCCGCAAGATTTAAAATATGATGACGAAGATACTATAGTAGAAATAGGAGATAATGTTACGATAAGAGAATTTGTGACCATAAATAGGGGTACTAGTGACCGTATGAAAACGGTAATTGGTAACAACTGCTTAATAATGGCCTATTGTCATGTTGCTCATGATTGTATTGTAGGAGATAATTGTATTTTTTCAAATAATTCAACTTTAGCTGGGCATGTTACAGTTGGAGACAATGTGGTTTTGGCTGGTATGGTAGCTGTGCATCAATTTGCATCTGTAGGTAGTCATGCATTTGTTACCGGAGGTTCTTTAGTGAGAAAAGATGTTCCTCCTTATGTGAAAGCAGCACGCGAACCTTTATCGTACGTAGGTATTAATTCGGTGGGATTGAGAAGAAGAGGCTTTGAAACAGAAAAGATAAGAGAAATTCAGAATATTTATAGAATACTGTATCAAAAAAATTATAACAATTCTCAAGCAGCCGCAATTATTGAAGCAGAAATGGAAGCGACTACAGAGCGAGATGAAATATTAGAGTTTATCAAAAACTCTCAAAGAGGTATAATGAAAGGATATTTTAAATCAAGTTAATTTAATGGCAACAACATCAGATATAAGAAAAGGACTGTGCATAAAATACAACAATGACACGTATAAAATAATTGAATTTCAGCATGTAAAACCGGGCAAAGGCCCAGCTTTTGTAAGAACAAAATTAAAGAGTTTAACAACAGGAAAGGTTATTGACAATACGTTTTCGGCAGGACATAAAATTGAAGAAGTAAGAGTTGAAACTCGTAAATATCAGTATTTATATAATGATGGCGACACGTATCATTTTATGAATAATAGTGATTACACTCAAATTCAGTTGCAAAAAGACCTATTAGACGCTTCAGATTTAATGAAAGAGGGGGAGATAGTGACAGTAATTGTAAGAGCCGAAGATGAAATACCATTATCGGTCGATATGCCAGTTAGTGTGGTGTTAGAGGTAACGCATACAGAACCAGGTGTAAAAGGAAATACGGCTACCAATGCAACAAAACCTGCTACTGTTGAAACGGGAGCACGAGTAAACGTTCCGTTATTTATTAACGAGGGTGATAAAATAAAAATAGAAACCGAAAAAGGTACTTATCAAGAACGTATAAAAGAATAATTTTTAATGAAATTTTCTAAAACTTATACTTTAAAAGAAATTTCTCAAATTATTGATATACAGTATATTGGTGATGATAATTTTCCTGTTACTGGCATGAACGAAATACATGTAGTTGAGCCTGGTGATATTGTATTTGTTGACCATCCAAAATATTATGATAAGGCACTAGAATCTGCTGCAACGATCATACTTATTAATAAAAAAGTTAAATGCCCAGAAGGTAAAGCACTCTTAATTTCTGAAGATCCTTTTCGTGATTTTAATAAGTTAACTAAACATTTTAGACCTTTCACTTCTTCCAATGTAATGATTGCTGATTCTGCTACTATTGGTAAAAGAACTGTAATTCAACCCAATGTCTTTGTAGGTAATAATGTCACCATAGGTAATAATTGCTTAATTCATCCCAATGTTACTATTTATGACAATGTAGTAATAGGCGATAATGTTGTAATTCATGCTGGTACCGTTTTAGGAGCAGACGCTTTTTACTATAAAAATCGTCCAGAAGGTTTTGATCAATTGCTCTCTTCAGGTAGAGTAGTAGTAGAAGATAATGTACATATTGGAGCTTCTTGTACTATTGATAAAGGCGTAACTGGAGATACAAAGATAGGTAATGATACTAAAATTGATAATCAGGTACAAATAGCACATGATACTGTTATTGGTAAAAAGTGCTTGATTGCTTCGCATGTTGGAATTGCAGGATGTACTATCATAGAAGATGAAGTAACTCTATGGGGGCAAGTGGGAGTAATTAGTGGAATTACCATTGGAAGGAAGGCGGTTGTGTTAGCGCAATCTGGTGTAAGTAAATCACTAAATGGAGGTAAAACATATTTTGGTTCTCCTGCAGAAGAGGCTCGAAAAAAGTATAGAGAATTAGCGGGAATTAAAGTACTACCAGAAATTATCGAGAAAATAAATAATATGTCATAAAAGGTTTTGCAATAGATTTTAATAAATTAATTTTGCACATCATAAAACAGAAAATAAATTAAAATATAAATTCATAATGAGTGTTTTAGTAGATAAAAATTCAAAAATAATAGTTCAAGGTTTTACTGGTAGTGAAGGTACTTTTCATGCAGGTCAAATGATTGAGTATGGCACAAATGTAGTAGGTGGTGTTACGCCTGGAAAAGGAGGACAGTCTCATCTTGATAAACCCGTTTATAACACTGTAGTTGAAGCTGTTGAAAAAGCTGAGGCAAATACAAGTATTATTTTTGTACCACCAGCTTTTGCAGCTGATGCAATTATGGAAGCAGCTGATGCAGGTATTAAAGTTATTATCTGTATTACTGAAGGAATTCCAGTGGCAGATATGGTTAAAGTTAAAGCTTACATTGCCGATAGAGATTGTAGATTAGTAGGGCCTAACTGCCCAGGCGTTATCACTCCAGAGGAAGCAAAGGTAGGTATTATGCCAGGTTTTGTATTCAAAAAAGGAAATGTAGGTATCGTTTCTAAATCAGGTACACTAACGTATGAAGCTGCTGATCAAGTTGTAAAACAAGGATTAGGTATTACTACGGCTATTGGTATTGGTGGTGATCCAATAATTGGTACAACAACCAAAGAAGCCGTTGAAATGCTTATGAATGATGATGATACAGATTGTATTGTCATGATTGGTGAAATAGGTGGGCAATTAGAAGCAGATGCTGCTAAATGGATAAAAGCAGATGGTAATAGAAAACCTGTTGTTGGTTTTATTGCGGGTCAAACAGCACCAGCGGGAAGAACCATGGGGCATGCGGGTGCTATTGTTGGTGGCAAAGACGATACAGCACAAGCAAAAATGGAAATTTTAGCCGAAAATGGAATTCATGTAGTAAGTTCTCCTGCAGAAATAGGGAAGAAAGTAGCCGAAGTACTAGGCTAATTCAATCCAGATTGAATTTGAAAAAAATAAAGCCTGTCGTTTGACAGGTTTTTTTCGTTAACTAGTAAAACTAAAAAAGGATCAAGTCTTAATCTTTTCATTTTTCATTTAAAAAGTCTGTTATGGCATTGAGGAAATCAAATCCATTTTCTTCATTTTCTTTTAGTATGTATTGGACACTAATACCGTTTTTATGATTTTATACTATTAAGTTATCCATATTTGACAATGATTTATTTAGAAAAGTTTGTATTTATAAGTCATTTTTAACAAAATCTAAAATTAATATAATCTATTCAGCATAACTATTTTAGTATATTTGAAATGAAATTTAACTAACTAAAGAAATGAAATTACTTGAAAATAAAACAGCTCTTATAACAGGCGCAACAAGAGGTATCGGTAAAGGTATTGTTGAAGTATTTGCACAACATGGTGCAAATGTAGCTTTTACCTATAATTCTTCAGTAGAAGCTGCTAATGAATTAGAAACATCTTTAAAAAATCATGGAGTAAAAGCAAAAGGATATCAATCAAACGCTGCTGAGTTTGAAGCGGCACAAGAGCTTGCTAAAAATGTTATCGAAGAATTTGGTGCTATAGATGTTTTAATTAATAATGCTGGAATTACTAAAGACAATCTGCTTATGCGTATTAGTGAGGAAGATTTTGATAAAGTGATTCAAGTCAATTTAAAATCAGTTTTCAATCTTACTAAGGCTGTTATTAGACCAATGATGAAACAGCGATCAGGCTCAATTATTAATATGAGTTCAGTCGTTGGTGTTAAAGGAAATGCTGGCCAATCAAATTATGCTGCTTCGAAAGCGGGTATTTTAGGATTTACAAAATCAGTGGCACTAGAATTAGGTTCAAGAAACTTACGCTGTAATGCGATAGCACCAGGCTTTATAGAAACTGAAATGACGGGTGCCTTACCTGAAGAAACTGTAAAAACTTGGAGAGAGGCCATTCCGCTTAAAAGAGGAGGAACGCCAGAAGATATTGCTAATGCATGTGTTTTCCTAGCTTCAGACATGTCAGCTTATATTACTGGGCAAACATTGAATGTTGACGGAGGAATGCTAACCTAATCTATATTGGAAACGAGTACATACTTATATATACTCTTAGCTGCAATTGTTTCTTTAGCAATTGCAGTTTTTCAATATTTTTATAAGGTAAAAAGTAGATCTAAAACTGATATTCTTCTTACTTTTTTACGTTTTTTAAGCATTTTTATACTGCTGGTATTGCTTATTAACCCTAAAATTAAAACTACTAAGCTCGAAATTGAAAAACCGCAATTGGTGGTAGCTGTTGATAATTCGCAGTCAATAAAACATCTTGAACAAGAAGCTAAGATTGGTGCTATATTAGAATCAATAAAAGCTAATGACAACTTAAAAGATAAGTTTGATATCTCCTATTTTATATTTGATGACGGAATACAGCAAAAAGACACGATATCTTTAGATGCAAGTGTTACAAATATATCTAAATCACTAACTGAATTAAATGAATTATATAAAGATAATACGAATATACTTCTAATCACCGATGGTAACCATACTAAGGGTAATGATTATACATATTTCAAATCTAAAAATAAAATACATCCAGTTATAGTAGGTGATACTGTTCAACATGAAGACTTAAAAATTACCAATCTAAATGTAAATAGATATAGTTTTCTAAATAATACTTTTCCTGTTGAATTATTTGCGAACTATAACGGTGATCGTACTATTAATACAACACTTACAGTATTTAAAGGTAGCACCCCCGTATTTAAAAAAAATGTTCAATTATCTCCACAAAATAATTCAGAAAAAATTGCCTTCAAACTATCTGCAAATGCTGTAGGGTTACATAGGTATAGCGCCCAGTTAACAAAAATAGCAAATGAAAAGAATAGTATAAATAATCAAAAAAGTTTTAGTCTTGAAGTTATTGATGAACAAGCAAAAATTGCTGTGGTAAGTGCTATATTACATCCAGACTTAGGTGCTTTAAAGCGTGCTATAGAGAGCAACAAACAACGTTCGGTAGAAATTATTAAACCTTCTCAAATAAAAGACGTTACAAACTATCAATTATGCATCGTATATCAGCCAAATAACACCTTTAAATCAGTTTTTGAAAATATTACAGATGTAAATGCTAATTACATCACGATTACTGGAACGCAAACAGATTGGAATTTCTTAAATAACGCTCAAAGCAATTTTAGAAAAAGTGTAATTAATCAGGATGAAGAATATTTTGCCGTTAAAAATCCTAGTTTTACACCTTTTGTTATTGATGATCTTAATTTTACAAATCTACCTCCTTTAAACTCAAAATTTGGAGATTTAACTTTTTCAGCATCTAATGATGTTTTACTTTTTCAATCGATCAATGGTATTCAAACCAACAAACCTTTATTAGCAACATACATTAATAATGATAGGAGGGGAGCTTTATTGGATGGTGAAGGCTTATGGAAATGGAGAGTATATGAGCATGCACAAAATAATGCCAATTATGAATTCGATGCTTTTATTAATAAATTAGTTCAGTACTTGACTGTAAAAAAGAACTTAGATCGGTTAAATTTAGTATTCGAACCAATTCTATATAAAAATGATGCTTTTGTCGTTAATGCAACTTATTTTGATAATAATTATGAAATCGATAATCGTGCTAAACTCAATCTTTCTGTTAGAAACACCACAACGAATGAAGTTAAAAACTATCCTTTTAGATTAGCGCAAGAACAGTATATAAGCGCTACATCTAATCTACAGGAAGGTGAATATTCGTTTACGGTTTCTGATGGAAAAGGTGTTAAAAAAAGTGGTTCTTTTTCAGTACTTGATTATAATATTGAACAACAATTTACATACGCCAACGTAAAAGCTCTTAAAAATTTAGCCGAAATCTCTAATGGTAAGGCATATCATATTTCAAATTATGAATCACTTTTAAATACACTTGATAATGATGATACTATCAAATCAATTCAAAAAAGTGTAATACAACAACAATCGTTACTAGATTGGAAATGGCTATTAGGTATGATAGCAATTTTATTGAGTCTTGAATGGTTTATAAGAAAGTATTACGGTAAGATATAATAAAGTTTTACCTTTGAGATTAATTAACAAATAAAAAATTATGAGTAATAGACCCGAGTTCAATTTCCCAAAATTAGGATTGCCAATTATTATTATAGGAATATTAGCAGTTATTTTATTCACAAAATCTGCCGTAACGATAGGATCAGGTCAAGCAGGTGTTTTATATAAAACATTTGCTGATGGTGTTGTAACAGACAAAACTTATGGAGAAGGATTTCATATTGTAGCGCCTTGGAATGATATGCATATATATGAAGTAAGACAACAAGAGCTATTTGAAAAAATGAAAGTATTATCTTCAAACGGATTAGAAATTCAAATTGACGCTTCTGCCTGGTATCAACCTGTATATGAAGATCTAGGAAATCTACACCAAAGCTTAGGAGAAAATTATTTACAACGCGTAATACAGCCCGCTATTCGAAGTGCTGCGAGAAGTGTTGTAGGGCGTTATACGCCAGAACAATTATATTCTAGTAAAAGGGATGCAATTCAAGATGAAATTTTTACAGAGACAAAAAAAATACTTGAGAAACAATATGTACAGCTAAACGAGGTTTTAGTACGTGATGTTACGTTACCACCGACTATAAAAGAAGCTATTGAACGTAAATTAAAGCAAGAACAAGAATCTTTAGAATATGAGTTTAGATTGGTAACCGCAGCGAAAGAGGCTGAAAAAGTTATCATTGAGGCGCAAGGTAAGGCAGATGCAAATAGAATTTTAAGTGCTTCTTTAACGGATAAGATTTTAAGAGATAAAGGTATTGAAGCTACCTTAGAACTCTCAAAATCTCCAAATTCTAAAGTTGTAGTTGTGGGTAGTGGAGGAGATGGTTTGCCACTTATTCTAGGTAATAATTAAAAAATAAGATAAATTTTGAAATTAAAAGAGCTCATATTTTGTGAGCTCTTTTAATTTTCTTTTTGGTTATTAACGCGAACTCTATCTTTTTGAACTTTACCTTTTTTCAAAGCATTATAACTTTCATAGCATTCTAACACGGCCTCTATAACTTGTAAATCACTTGCTTTACGAATAAACCGACTTGAGTAATTACATTCTTTCAAAAGATCATTTAAATCTTTACGACTCATGTCCATATAATCTAACAGAATTTCTCTGCTAAATTTCTCTTCCATAATATCACGTAATTGATCTTCTTGTTTTAATTTTTTAAGCTTACGAAGTTCTTTAGGTCTTTTTCCTAATTTATTATACCAAAAATCTATCGGATTATAAACGGCATTCACAACACCTCCATAATCCTGAGCCGTTGGTCGACCAATTTCGTACGCTTGTGGTAATCCATCAATTTGAATACGATTAAATCTATCCATTTTTACGCTGGCAGCATCCACAACCAAAACTCCAATAAGTCTATGTGCTTTCACAGTTACCTCGTTAATGTTTACAGTTTTTTCATGTATAGAAATAACTAATTCATTACCCTTTAAGAGATCTTTTGTTACCTTTAGTTTTATCGATTGAAAGCCAACATAAGATATATAAACCGTATCATTTGCTTTTGCAGGAATCTCAAAAAAACCTTCTCTATTGGTCGTAGTACCTACCACAGAGTTTAAATTAAGTATATGGGCGCTTTGCAAGGGTTTCTCATCTGTTACACTAATAATTTTACCGCGCAACTGTTTTAGAGAATCAACAGTTTTTACTTGTGCTATCATAGTAACACAAGTAAAGGCTATTACTAGAATACTAAGTATTTTTTTTGGCATGAGCAATGATACTAATAATTCACTAATAATTTGTTAAAATAATACAAAAAGGATACCATATATTATTAGTGTCAAAAACAAAGAGTAACTTACAAAAAGTGCGCACGAGAAGACTCGAACTTCCACGACCTAAACGGTCACTAGCCCCTCAAGCTAGCGCGTCTACCAATTCCGCCACGTGCGCAAAAAAGCATTTTAAACTAAAAAAGTTAAGCAAATTTGCTTAACTTTTTATTACGTAAAGTGACCTGGCTGGGGCTCGAACCCAGGACCCTCTCCTTAAAAGGGAGATGCTCTACCAACTGAGCTACCAGGTCATTCAAATTTCGGATGCAAAGATACTATCAAATATTAATTAAACAAGTAAATCATTAATATTTTTTTATGCGATATTTGACCTCATTTTTACAAAGCTATAAATCAAATTTTTATGCAAATAATATTAATGGGATATATGGGAAGTGGTAAAACTACCATTGGTAAATATCTAGCAGAAAAAGCAACTCTAAACTATTTAGATTTAGATCATTTTATAGAACAAAAAGAAGGTAAATCAATTGAAAATATATTTAATGATAAAGGTGAAATCTATTTTAGAAAAATCGAAAATAAATATCTAAAAGAACTCTTCAATACACAAAATGACTTTGTGCTTTCTGTAGGTGGAGGCACACCTTGTTATGCAAATAACATTGAAATTATCATTAAAAACGAATATTCAATCTATTTAAAGGGAAACATTAATACACTTTACCATAGGTTAATAAGATCAAAAACACCAAGACCCCTCTTAGAAAACATACGAGAAGAAGATTTAAAAGAATTTATTGGTAAACATATATTTGAAAGAAGTAACTATTATGAACAAGCCAATATTATAATTACTATAGATGAAAAAAATATTGAAGAAATTGTAGATGAAATTAGCTTAAAAATACAGTAGCTTCTTTTTGCGAAAAGTCAACTGTAACGTGTTCTTGCATAGAAGTTGATAAGCTAATACCTTTAAAATCTGCTTTTACTGGATATTTTTTATGATTTCTATTGACCAAAACAGCCGTTTTAAATTTTATAAGCGGCACATCTAAAAAATGACGAATAGCATACATTAACGTGGTTCCAGAATTAAGTACATCATCCACTAAAACCAATGACTTATTTTTATAGTCAGTTACATCTAGAGAAGTCGTGACAGTTTTTAACGGGTTCTTTTTATCTAACGCTACTTTACAAAGTGTAACTTTTAAATCAGAAATATGCTCTAAAACTGTTTTTAGTTTTTTTGCTAATACATAACCATTCGTGGCAATACCAGCGATAATTACCTCTTTTTGCGTAGAGTTATTTTCATAAATCTGAAAAGCAATACGTTTTATTTTATGTTTGATTTCTTGGTCTGTTAAAATAACCGATTTATTCATCATGAAAATTAATTACCATCAAATATATTGAATTATCAATCTAAATCTGTATAATCTTCTAAATCTCTTCGATCTTTTTTTGTAGGACGACCTGCACCTTTTTTTCTGTAGTAATCTTGAGAAAGTTTTAATAGATCTTGATTTTGAAAAGCCTCTTTGGGTGTGGTATCTTTTCTATAGATATCTACGAGTTTTGCACCCACACGGTTTGGGGGGGTATCTAAAACTTTTAACTGATAATTTATTTGATTCTTACGGATCATAATCTTCTCACCAACATATACCTCACGAGCAGGTTTTACAATTAGATCGTTAATACGCACTTGCCCTTTCTTACAAGCAATTGCAGCTTGATTTCTCGTTTTAAAGTAACGTATGGCCCATAAATATTTATCAATTCTCATACGGCTAAAATAAAAAACTCGCCGTTAAGCGAGTTTTTAAAAAATATTTTGATACAATTATTTATTTTCAAAGAAACTTTCATCAATATACATTTCGTTTTCAAACTTTAACTCCAATGGTTTAACCCTTTTTGAAATTACATCTTTATGTGCTTTAAAACTTGACTTTGTTGCACCTCCTCTTATATCATCTAAAGCAGCTTTTAAAACGACTTCATTTTCATCACCAAAAGGTAAAATATTATCCCAAAATTGGTACTCTTTAACTTCTATATTTGGGTCAAATCCTTGAGTGTAATCACTTTGACCTAATTTATTGTAAATCTGAAACACTATAGGTTGCATTGCGTTTTTATGACTAACATTAGCATTTTGAGAACTGGTATAATCTGAAGAGGGAGAATCATACAAAGTAATAGATCCTACATTCTTACCAAATGTAGTTGTTCCAATAGTTTTTACGGTCATGAAAGGGCGAAGACCATTTATAATCATTTCGCTAGCTGAAGCTGTACTGCTGGAAGTTAAAACATAAAGTGTACTCAACCCAGAAATTCTATTAATACTTTGTTCTCCTGTTTTTGCCCCATCAGAATTATATACATTTAAAGTATTTTCAAATTCATAATCACTATTTTGATTTGCATGCTTTGAATTAAATGTTAAACTGGCAAATCTGTCGTTACCTGCTGCGGCATTAATCATACTTGCCAAATACGCTGAAGTTCGAACAGAACCACCTCCATTAATTCTTAAATCTAAAACTAACTCTTGCACTCCAGCTGCCTTTAATTCTCCGAATGCTTCATTCAATTCATCATTATATGAAGATCTAAATCCATTATAAACTAAATATCCGACTTTTTTTCCTCCAATATTATCAAATACTTTTGTGAAATATACAGGATTATCAGCAACCACAGCTGCTGTAATAGTTTTATCTCCTTTTTCAGTTACTCCATTTTTTTCAACAAAAGACAAAGTAACAGTTTCATTAGAAAGTTTTCCAACTGTTGCACTATAATTATCTGAGTTTAATTTGATCCCATCTATTGCATTAAAAATATCACCACGTTTTATTCCTGCATTATCCGCTGGCGAATCTGGTGAAACATACCTTACATAAAAAATTATAGACCCTTCTGAGTTAATTTGAACGGCTTGTAATCTAAAGCCAAAAGATTTAGTAATACCTTGAAAAGCTTGTTGTTGCTCTACATAATCCTTTATAAACCATGAAAATCTATCTGTATTACCAGCATTAAATAATAAACTTTCAAATAAATCTTTAGGTTCGGAATAACCGTTTAGATATGTATAATAATCATTTTGCACATCATCTTTAGAATCTGCTAAATTTGGTACTTGTCCTTGCCAATTGTACCATGAATTCATGGCTTTCCATGTAAAATTATTTATTGGGTTGTCTAAAGTAACATTAACCTGAGTTGGATCAGGTGTGGGAGTTGGTTCAACATCGTCATTACTACTACATGCAGATAAAAATAAAGTAAAGGCTAGTATAGCCCATAACGCTTTCTTCATAATTCTTTTAGTTATAATTAATATATAATTTGTCGCAAGTTAAAAAAAAAACTTGCTCTTTTGTAACAAAGTTATGACTTGGTCGTCGTAAAGTTGTATTTGTATATTTAATACACAACAATCAAACCAAACTCAATGAAGCAGTCAGAATTTTTACATACTGTTTTACCATTTAAAGATAAAGTCTATAGGCTTGCAAAGCGCCTATTGGTTTCTAATGATGAAGCCGAAGACGCAACACAAGAATTATACTTAAAGCTTTGGAAAAATAAAAAGAAACTGAAAGGGTATAAAAATGTAGAAGCTTTTGCCATGACTATGACTAAAAACTATTGTCTTGATCAGTTAAAAGCGAAAAGATCGAATAATTTAACGCTTGTACATAGTAATTACAAAGATACTACAGTTTCATTACAGCGTAAAGTAGAATTAGATGATAGCGTATCTAAAGTACATGAACTGATGACAAGGTTACCTGAAAAACAACGTATGATCATGCAACTTAGAGATATTGAAAACTATGAATTTGAAGAAATTGGCAAGATTCTTGACTTACAACCTACAGCAGTGCGCGTTGCATTGTCAAGAGCCAGAAAAGTAATACGAGAACAACTCATAAAACAACATAACTATGGAATTAGCTAACATAGAGCAGTTACTAGAAAAGTATGAAAATGCTGAGACTACACTACAAGAAGAAGCTATCTTAAAAGACTATTTTTCTCAAGAAGATATAGCAGAGCACTTGCATGAATATAAAGCATTATTCAATTATTTTGACATGAGTGGAAATGAACGGTTTACGAAAACCATTCCACTAAAACCTAAGGCAAACTTTTGGTGGTTATCTGTCGCGGCATCGGTTCTTTTAGTTTTTAGTGTGTATTTCTATGATGCTACATCGAGAAGCAATATTTCTGATCAAGAACGAAGAGAAGCAGAATTGGCTTATTTAGAAACAAAAAAAGCCTTTAATATGATTTCTGAAAACTTAAATAAAGGAAATCAAGTTGCACTTAAAGGATTAAATCAATTTGATAAAGCACACAATAAAGTGTTTAAATAATTTTTAAAAATTAAAAAAATGAATACAATTATAAATAAAATAGAAAAGATGAATATTAAGAAATTTTTACTACTCGTAATGATTGCAGCATTACCACTCACCGCATTTTCGCAATCAATATTTGATAAATTCGAGGATATGGAAGATGTTTCATTAGTAAAAGTAAACAAAAGTACTTTTAAGCTATTAGGAAAAGTCTCGGGTGATACTCCAGAAGCCAAAGAATATATTGAACTTGTAAATAGCCTTGATAATTTACGTGTTTTAGCTACTGAAAGTACTAGTATAGCTGCCGAAATGAAAGCTAAAGTAAACCAATATTTAAAATCTACAAAGCTTTCAGAATTAATGCGTATAAAGGATAAAGAAGGGAATGTAAAGATATATATTAAAGAAGGTAAAGATGCCGATCATGTAAGTGAGCTTTTTATGTTTGTTGAAGGTATTAGTAAGCATATGGGAGGAGAAGAACGTAAGCCAGAAGCTGTAATTATGACCATTACTGGCGATATCGATTTAAACAAGATATCTAAACTCACAAAAGAAATGAACATTCAAGGTAGTGAACATTTAAAGAATGTTAAAAAGAAGAATTAAGATGAAAAAATTCACATCATATATTACAAGCTTTATTATCTTATTGATAATTTCAGCATCATGTGCTGGAAGTGAGGCTTCTTTACAGAAATATTATATAGATAATCAAGATAATAAGAACTTTTTATCTGTAGATATTCCTGCGAGTATTATATCTCTTAAAGAAAACGTGTCGCCAGAAGCTGAAGAGGCATACAAATCATTAAAGAAATTAAATGTTTTAGCATTTAAAAAGAACGGGAGTAATGAAGCAGAATATCAGGTAGAACGCAAAAAAGTAAAAGAGATACTTAAAAATACGCGATATACCGAGTTAATGCGCGTGAATGATAAAGGTAGAAGTTTTGTTTTAAAATATAAAGGAGATGAGAATACTGTAAATTTTGACGAAGTGGTATTATACGCATCAGATAAAAAGCAAGGTTTTGCCTTAGTACGTATATTAGGAGAGAATATGACACCAGAAAAGTTTATGAAACTCACTAACGAGATAAAAGATATAGATATGGGAAATGAGAGTTTAAAAGAATTTAATGTATTTCTAAAAAATAATGAAAGTAAGATATATCTCAATACAAAATAAATTAATATAATTCATAAATAAAAAATCCCGCAAATAGTGAGCGGGATTTTTTATGGAATATAATTCTCAAAAGTTCCATCATTATAGAATATAATGATTCTATCTATTTCTTTAATTTCAGGAAACTGAGTAGTTTCTTGTTTAGCAGAAATAGGAACAGAGTTTTGTAGTTGGTTAACATTCTTTGACGGAAAGTCTCCCTTACCGTTTAATAGCCAATATAACTCAACATCGTTAAACCGATCTAAGACCTTCATCACAAAGTCTAAACTTGGTTTATTTCTACCAGAAAGTAGATGAGAAATACTTGAGCGTTGTACACCAATTTCATCGGCAAAATTTGCTGAACTCAGCTGGTAGAACTTCATAATGGTTTTTAATCTAGAAGAAAAATCAGCACTATTTATCATACATAATTTTGATTACAAATGTAAATTAAAATTTTAAAAAAGAATAGATATCGTATATAAAACACGATATTTTTTATAAACTTATACTTAACTTAAAATATAATATTTTATTGATTATTAAATAATTAAAAACAAATAAATATTTTTAATGAAAATAATGCAAATTATAAATCTTTAAATTTCTAGCTAGACAACTAAAATGTTTACAAATGTAAATTTAACTTTATTTACATTTGCATTGTGATAAAAATTGAATCTAAAAAAATAGCACAGCAATATTCTTCGATAAAAGAACGATCTCTATACGGGCGTTATATTACATTAACTGAAATTCAACCTTTACTTTTTAAATTAAAGGCAAAGAAAATTGGTGAGTCGGTTAATAAAAAAAACGTGTATCGTTATCAAATTGGCACAGGTACTACCCATGTATTAGTTTGGTCTCAGATGCATGGCAATGAAAGCACGGGCACAAAAGCACTTTTCGACTTCATAAACTTTATTGCTAATCCTGGAACTTTAAAAGATTTGACAGACCAAATATGTAAAAAGTGCACTATAGCCTTTATCCCTATTTTAAATCCTGATGGAGCCGAGAAATATACACGATTAAACGCAAATGAAGTGGATTTAAATCGTGACGCAGTTGACCTATCACAACCTGAAAGCAAGTTATTGCGTCATACCTTAGAGAGTTTTAATCCCAAATATTGCTTTAATCTGCATGATCAAAGAACAATTTTTTCTGTTGGTGATTCAAAAGAAACCGCAACCTTATCTTTTTTAGCTCCATCGGTGAATAAAGAACGTACACTTACTAAAAGCCGAAAAGAAACCATGCGTGTTATTGTTGCTATTAATAACTTTATGCAAAATATTATATCTGGCAATATAGGGCGTTATAGTGACGAGTTTTACCCAAATGCTACAGGAGATAACTTTGAAAAACTTGGGCATCATACTGTGCTAATAGAATCAGGGCATCAAAAAGAAGATTACTTGCGTGAAAATGTTCGCTATTATACTTTTTTAAGTTTATTGCAAGGCTTAAATTATATAAGCTCAGAGAAAAAGAATATCGATCATCATCAATATTTTAACATTCCAAACAACACCGAATATTATTTAGACAAAATCTATAAAAATATATTCATAGAATCTAATAATGAAAGGGTAGATGTTGGGTTTGTTTATAAGGAAATTCTTGAGAACGGAACTATCACTTTTAAACCTGAAATAAAATATATTCAAAACTTGTCAAACTATAATGCAGATATTATAGAGGACAAAAGTGACTTATCTTTTTCTGATTACTCACAGCTAAAACGTTTTCTTAAAAATATGAGTTAAATTTTTGGGTTTTCATCAAAAAAAGCAAGATTTTTGCATAAAATCCCCAAATACAAAAGAAATATGGCGAAGTTCAAATTAGACGAAATTGATCACCAAATCTTAGATATTCTTATAGAAAATGCAAGAACTCCTTTTACAGATATAGCGAAAAAATTGTTAGTATCGGCTGGCACCATACATGTTAGGGTCAAAAAAATGGAAGATGAAGGTGTTATTAAAGGCTCTACACTAACTGTTGATTATGATAAAATGGGATATACCTTTATTGCTTATGTTGGACTGTTACTTGAAAATTCTTCTTTAACTAATAGAGTTATTGAGCAACTTCATAAAATACCTGAAGTAACCGTAGCACATTTAACAACCGGAAAGTTTACTATATTTTGTAAAGTGAGAGCAAAAAATACGAAACATGCTAAAGATATCATTTTTGATATTGATAATATTACAGGGGTTCAGCGTACAGAAACATCGATATCATTAGAAGAAGTTATTAATGATAAAAAAAGATTGATGCATCAAATATTTAACGATTATATCGTTTAGCTCATTGCAAAAAAAAGTAAATGATTAAAACTTCTATATTTTTATACAGAAGTTTTTTTTATATCTCAATTTAAGCAATCAAAATTTAGTTACTTTTGAAATTGCTTATATTATTTTAGATGCATTTCAATTCAAAAAAATTAACTAACCAAACTCTTCTCGATCTTTATAAAAAAATGCTGATACCTCGTATGATCGAGGAAAAGATGCTGATATTATTACGCCAAGGAAAAATCTCTAAATGGTTTAGTGGTATTGGTCAAGAAGCTATTGCTGTTGGTGTTACTTCTGCTTTAGAAAATGATGAATACATATTACCGATGCACCGCAATTTAGGGGTATTTACTACAAGAGAGATTCCTATGTATCGATTATTTGCGCAGTGGCAAGGCAAAGCGAGTGGCTTTACTAAAGGTAGAGATCGTAGCTTTCATTTTGGTACCCAAGAATACAATATTGTAGGTATGATATCGCATTTAGGACCACAATTTGGGATTGCTGATGGTATTGCACTAGCCAATAAACTAAAAAATAATAACAAGGTTTGTGCAGTTTTCACAGGGGAAGGCGGTACAAGTGAAGGAGATATTCATGAAGCATTAAATGTAGCCTCCGTATGGAATTTACCAGTTATTTTTTGTGTTGAAAATAATGGTTATGGTCTATCAACACCTACAAAAGAGCAATACAATTGTAAAGACTTAGCTGACAGAGCTTTAGGATATGGCATGGAATCTCATATTATTGATGGTAATAATATTCTAGAGGTATATATAAAAGTGGATGAAATTGCTAAAAGCCTGCGAAAAAAACCTAGACCTGTATTTATTGAGTTTAAAACCTTTAGAATGCGTGGCCATGAAGAGGCTAGTGGCACTAAATATGTTCCGCAAGAACTAATAGATGCTTGGGCAACAAAAGATCCTTTAGAAAATTATCAAGAATTTTTACGTAACAAAAAGATTCTAAGTAAAGAAAATGAGGTAACACTAAAGGAGCAACTAACACATGAAATTAATGAACATTGGAAAAAAGCTATTGAGGAAGAGGAAATAGTATCAACTGTAGAATTTGAATTAAATGACACTTACAAATACTTTGATTATAAAGGAGTTGAATTAAATTCAAAAACAAAAAATATTCGTTTTATAGATGCCATTTCTAATGGATTGAAACAAGCAATGCAACGTCATGATAACTTAGTAATTATGGGTCAAGATATAGCTGAGTATGGAGGCGTCTTTAAAATTACTGAAGGTTTTGCTGAAGAATTTGGAACAGATAGAGTACGAAATACACCTATTTGTGAATCTGCTATTGTCTCTACGGCGTATGGATTGTCTATTAATGGTATGAAGGCGATTGTTGAAATGCAATTTGCAGATTTTGTAAGTTCTGGATTTAATCCTATTGTGAACTTATTAGCAAAATCACATTATCGTTGGGGTCAACAAGCCGATGTGGTCGTTAGAATGCCATGTGGAGCAGGAGTAGGGGCTGGACCATTTCATAGTCAAACGAATGAAGCCTGGTTTACGAAAACTCCAGGGATAAAAGTTGTTTATCCTGCATTTCCGTATGATGCTAAAGGATTGTTAGCTACTGCCATTCAAGATCCTAATCCAGTACTGTTTTTTGAACATAAAGCATTGTATAGAAGTATCCGTCAAGACGTTCCAACTGATTATTATACGCTTCCATTTGGTAAGGCATCAGTATTAAAACAAGGTAATGCTATTAGTATTATAGCTTTTGGAGCTGCAGTACATTGGGCTTTAGAAATGGTAGTAGAAAAATCCGTTTCAGCCGATGTGATTGATCTCCGTTCTTTGCAACCACTTGATACAGAAGCTATTTATACATCCGTAAAGAAAACAGGAAAAGTTCTAATTGTTCAAGAAGACTCTATGTTTGGTGGTATTGCCAGTGATATTTCGGCATTAATTATGGAAAATTGTTTTGAATATTTAGACGCTCCTGTACGACGAGTTGCAAGTTTAGAAACACCAATACCTTTTCAAAAAGAACTAGAAAATCAATATTTGGCTAAAAATAGGTTAGAAAAAGAGCTTGATAAACTTATTGCTTACTAGTTAGTTTTTTATAACATAAAGAATACCTCCTAATAAATGTTTTAAAAAAAGTGTATCGGTATATGCTTCTTTTGTGTGCCCAAGACCAGTGTAGAACATTCTACCACCATCATATTCTTGAACCCAAGAAATAGGGTGATAGTTTCCATTTTCTCCTCCTTTATAACTTGATTCATCTAAGGTAGCTAACACTGTAAGACCAATACTTATATTTTTATAATTATACCATTCGTCAAAATGCTGCCAAGGATTAGGAAGTTCAGCTGTTGCAGGATGCTTTATAGTACTTACTTGTACGGAAGCTGTTTGTTGTTTGGGGTGCGATTTGAAATAAGCACCAACTAATTTGCCATACCATGACCAATCATATTCGGTATCGGCTGCAGCATGCACACCAACAAAACCACCACCGTTTTGTATATATTTTTTAAAAGCTTCTTCTTGTTTTTTATTAAATATATCTCCAGTTGTATTTAAAAATAGCACTGCTTTAAATTGTTTTAAACTATCGTTTATAAATACTTTTGCATTTTCGGTGGCCAAGACATCAAAACTATTTTCCTTACCAAGTTTCTTTATAGCTTCAATACCAATTTCAATAGAGGCATGACGATAACCTTCAGTTTTAGAAAAGATCAACACTTTATCATTTTGCGAAAAGGCAAGCGAAGATATAATAAGTGCTAACGATGCTAATAGTATAGGAGTAAATTTCAAAATAAGAGCTCTAAATCAACAAAAATACTAAAGTTTCTTTTCTAGGCAGCTCTTAGCATTAAAAAAATAGAGAATGCTACAGTTGAACCAAAGAATCTGACAGTTCAGTTCATTTTTCATTAGAATGGTATAACAATATGATAAGTTTGTTATTAAATAATAATACATCAATAATAATTACATGAAAACTCGATACTCATTTCTAGTCATCTTTTTTATTTTTACAATTTTACTTGTATCATCTTCAAAACTACATGCTCAAGAGATCATTACAGCTTCAAAATGGCAGGAAGATTTAAAATATTTACAAAATACAGTTCATAAAGATTTTCCTTTTTTATTTAAAAAAATAAGTGCTGCCGATTTTGATAGTGAAGTAGCCAAATTACATGCTGAAATGCCTTCATTAGAAACTCATGAATTACCAGTTGCTATGGCTCGAATTGTTTCTTTATTTAAATATGGGCATACACAGATTCCATTTAGTACCATAGCCAAAAACGGAATCTTACCTATAAATTTTTATCATTTTAATGATGGCATTTATATTGAAGGAACTGTAGAACAGCATGTAAGTGCACTGGGAGCGAAAGTTCTTAAAATAGGAGATATACCAATTGATAAAGCTCTAGAACTTATTAAGCCTGTGGTTCCAGTTGAAAATGATCAATATTTTAAAGCCTATGGACTTCGGTTCTTAGCGTCTCCTGATGTACTACATACACAAGGTGTGATTTTGAAAAGGTCGAATACCGTGAAATTTACCTTAGAGAAAGAAGGAAGAACTTTTGATTATACATTTTCGAAAATTGCATTACAAGAGAAACCTAAAAGTTTCAATTTTACCTTGACAACAGACAAATGGGTATCTGCAAGAAATACCAATAAAATACCATTATATTTAAAGTATTTGGGTGAAAGGGACTATTATTTTGAACAATTACCTAACAGCAACACAGTCTATGTACGTCAAAGTTCTGTTTTTAACGATGATCGTATTGAAACATTATCAGTATTTTATACACGTTTATTTGAATATATAGATACAAATAGCATAGATAAACTTATTTATGACGTACGACTAAATGGTGGGGGAAATAATTATAATAATATGCCTTTAATAAAAGGAATTATGGCAAGACCTAAGATCAATAAAAGAGGTAATTTCTTTTTTATAATAGGTCGTGATACATTTTCGGCATGTCAAAATTTAACGAACGAAATCAACAGATATACAGAGGCAATTTTGGTAGGTGAACCTACATCAGAGAATGTGAATTTTTATGGAGATACAAAACCTATACGATTGCCAAATAGTAAATTAACAGCATATTTATCATTTGCTTGGTGGCAAGATTATCCGCAATGGGAGAATAGTGATGCAACGGTACCAAATATTGCAGCAGATATGAGTTATGCAGATTATAAGACAAACAAAGATCCAGTGTTAGAGGCTGCATTAAATTATAAAGAGGATGGATTCATTTTAGATCCGATGCAACATTTAACAGAGTTATTTATTGCTGGAAAGTATGAACAATTAAAGATAGATGGTGCAAAAATTGCACATGATAAAGCTTATAGATATTATGACTTTCAAACAGAATTTGATCGCGCTGCACAACATTTACTACAAGGTGGTAATACCGAAGGAGGGCTTTTTATTTTAGAAATGATTGTAGAAAATTTTCCAAATTCGGTAGTACCACTATACAAGTTAGCTTTTGCTCAAGAAAATGCGAAACTTCAAGAAAAAGCAATACGAAATTATCAAAAAATTATAAGGATAGATACCAAGGGTTCTATGGCAAGAGCAGCTATATTAAGGCTTAGAGCTCTTGAAAAAAAATAGCCCTTTAAAAAGAGGCGTAGTTATTGATTTATACTAACATGCTTATTAATACGTTATTAATGAAACCATTAGCTATTAACCCTACAAATCATTTAGCTATGAAAGTACATGAATTTAATTGTCCGTATTGTTTTAATGAAATATCTACTTGGGTAGAAACAGATAAATTACGACAGCAATTCATTGAAGATTGTTTCGAGTGTCGTAATCCTTTAGAAATGGTCATAGATTGTGCTTATGGCTTAATTGATAAAGTTATGATTAATCCCATAGCGCAGTAGTTAAAGCGTTTCTTTGACTGTAATAGAGTTACTAGGATATGAGTAGTTAAAACCCGTTGTGCATTATGATTTAAACTAAAAAAGTTGTTCATTTTACTGATAATCTGTAAATTGTTTTCACCACTAAACATTAAATATTAACAACCTAAATGCAAATTACGAAAGAATATTGGAAGTATTTTAACCTTTTTGAGAGTTGCAATATAAAGCTCTCAACACCAATGAGAGTCAGCCAATACAACCACAAAAAACAACCCTTTGCTTTTAGAAAATCAAGAAAGCGGATAGAGACGCTGTTCTCGTAACTATGTGACCAGTTCATGATAAGACGTAACTATGCAAGTCCTTTGAAGGTTTTAAAACAAGAATACTATCCAAAATAACTGCACTGACAACAATTCAATACATCAACAGGTTTATCTTTGGAAGAAACATCAACAATATAAAAATAAACATTATTTAAAATGCACAACGGGTTAGTTAAAATAGTTTATTTAACATAATGTAAATTATAGTACAAATGTCAATATTTGTTGTTTATGTGTTGTATGCCATTTGATAGCTATAATTCCATATTATGTAAAATATCCCAGAAATATCTGTTTTCATAAGAATAATTGGAACTTGGGCCATTAAACTTTTTTAATCGGTACGCTGCGCTACGTTAATGCATTTGTATCTATAATTTGCCATTATGTAAAATTGCCGCGCGCAAACGCTTATTGTTGAAATAAAATCAAATTGTTTTCACAATTTATTTTATACACAATTCTCAGCCGCTTTGCCCACGCCAAAAAAAGCAAATGCTTTTAGCTTCGTATTAAGCATTCGTCTAGAATTGAATATTCTGTAGTAAAAAAATCTCATTAACATTTATGCAAGCTTTAAGCAAGAGTATAAAATTACTCTGCGAGATAATTTCTATACACTTGCTCACATTCTGCTTCAAAAGAAACTTTTTAACCTTGTCGTTTAATATTATGTAAAATAGAAATTAAGCTTTGGAGTTGTTAATTTCTATCTTTTGCCTTGATGCAAAAGAAACAAAAAATCAAGGCTGCATATAATTTTGGAAACAATGTACGGCTCGTTTCGCTATATTTTAGAAAACATTTGAACGCTTTAGATTGTTCAGAACTTCAATTAAAAAAACGAGAACTCAATATAATTAAGTTCTCGCCCTCTAAAATATTACGCTCCTCTCTCCTATTGTTTTAGCCAAAATTTTATGAGGCCAATCTTAAATAGATTATAAAATTATTATTCTTTGAATTTATACTTTTTTATCCAAAACAATCCAGTAATAACTTGTGCAAATTCCATCAACTTAAATCAATTTAAAAATTTCAATATTATTAATTAAACTTTTTCAAACTTTAAACCAGTAATGCCTTTATTTTCTAACTCACTTTTCAGCTTTTCAGAAACAAAATATCCTACCCCACCACGAATTTCATTTATAGCAAAAAAATGATCGCTACCATCTTTTCTTATCTGTAATTTCTGTATCATTAGCTGATAAGGATACCCCATTTTATTAATTCTTTCTATTTCTTTTTTTAAATCTAAAGATGATTTTATATCTAGCTTTTCACCTCTTTCAAAATAGCTTGTTATTAAGCATATATCAGAATCATCATAATCTATATTCTTATGACTAAATGTAATAGGGTTTAGAATCCAATAATTAACATAGATATTTCCTGTTAATTTAACCTTACTTTCAAATAGCTGAAAATTATCTCTTTCAAATTCTTGTAGTATTTCTTTAAGCTTTTTACTTATTATTAATTTCGAAGCATACCCCATTGCAGGAGAACTCAAACAATCAGTAAGTTTGGCTTTTTTATTTAATATTCCAATCGGTATTTTTGGAATAAAATCTATCCTCTTATAATTAATATTATCAATAAAGATAGGATCTTCAAGAGGATCACAATCATAGATAGCTTCCTCAATTTGAGGGTATTGACCTATTACTTTTAAGTCTATATTATCTAATATTCGGTAATAGTCCATAATTAAAAAATCAAATCATTTAAATGAGTATTAGGGTTATTTTGTATAATATTCCCTACGTTATCAATAATATCAAGTAGTCTGTTATATGTGTCTTCAGGGCTTAAGCTTGAGGGTATATTATCTAATAAATTTCTAATTCTCCCATCATATATAGAATGATTGGGCTGATTTCTCCAACTAGCGACTGGTATACCGTTTAATACTTCGTCAATATGGAAGGGGTTATCAGCGAATCTTGCAGCCTTTTGAATTGTACGATGAGTTCTAAGATTCCTTGATAATACATGATGCGCTTGTTTAGTTGCATCTCCTGTAATACCTAATGCGGCTCTCAATCTTGAACTATTATAACTACCAAAGTCAACAACACCATTGACTACATTAAATGTATATCTAGTATTTTTACCATTTACCACAAGTACTTTACCCCATGTTAAAATGTCGGATGGGATAAATTTTACTAATTTAAATGCTTTGCTACCTGGTACAACGCTTATAACCAAGAAGCCCGCTGCTTGCCATCTACTCACTTCATTTCCATCTAAATCTTTTCCTGAAATAATAACCATTATATCTTCAACTGGTAATACATAACGACCTATAATTTTGGCAAATTCTTGACCTCCTAGTGCAAACATTAATTCCAGTTCCTTAGCTAAACTTGGTATTTTTGGTAGAATGAAATTTGACCATTCGTTAGTGTCAGCAGGCTTTATATACCAAAAAGAATCTTCAGAGACCTCACTTATCATTGAAGCACTTAATGAACCATCATTATTTAAGTTTAAAGGTATAGGACTAGAAACGACATAAGAACCATCTTCTAGTAAGTAATGATTATATTGATCATTCTGTTGATAGAAATGCGTATATTTTAAATTTGGTCGACCAGCAACGAAACCTGTTTCTTGTTTCCACTGAGGGTTTTCAGTCAACATTTCAAGTTTTAACTGTGCAGCAACAAAGTCTTGAGTTTCCTCAGTATTTTGATACTCCATAAAATATCCGATCATAGTGCTTGTTACATCTGATCTTCTATTCAAAAAGTTTAGCTCAGCTAGCGTTAATTTATTGTTCATTAAATATTCTAGTTTTACCACTCCTCTAGAATAATTAACACCAGTTGCACTACCATCAGGATAAGGACATCCTGGGCAGTTTTCATCATTTTTTGCGTCAGTTGGCTTCGGTGCTGGATCATCACATTCAATTATTAAAAATGGAGCCAAACACATATCCATTATGTAGCTGTTAGGATATGGACAAGGAGATGTTGGTATATATTCTACCCACCATTGACAATTACCACCACCTGAACCACTACCAGAAGAACTTCCTCCGCTACTACCTCCTGAACCACTTCCCGATGTACCTCCAGAAGATCCTCCAGTACCTGAGCCGCTACCTCCTGAACCGCCTCCATTAGAACCACCTCCAGTACCGTCAACAGTTGGTTCTTCACAAGGGATAGGATCTCCATATTGATCATATTCTTCTTGACAGTCATTTTTAAAGAAATAATCAGATTCGAAATAGTCTGTATATTTATGAATACCCACTTTTCCTTTAAACGCGCTAAAACTAAAATCACTAGCTATATAATCTGGTAAATTTTCTTCATCGCATTTATACTTTAGGACATAAGGTGTTTTTAATTGTCCGTCCGAGGTTTTACCAACAATAAGATTATAAAAAGTTCCCAAAGGCGTATCGGGTAAAGTAAACCTAAATGAATAATTTGTCCTATCTAATGAGTCTATTGTCTCTAAGATATTATCTAAATCGAAAGCCGTTCCATTTTCTTTAGACTTTTTAAAAAAATCATTATTACTTTCAGAATCTAAAAATTCTTTTACATCATAAATTTCTGATATTTTAACACTTCTTAAGCGAATATTACTTTTTACTTGTTGATCTTGTTCGAAATCAATAAGTTTTTCTTTTTCACAAGTAGAAAAGAATGTTATTAAAGATAACAAAGCAAAAAGTCTGAGATAGTTTTTCATAGTGGTAAAGTTATTATTTGGTTTTAAACAATTCTGTTTTTTTTAATAGAATCTCAAAATAATAAATACTTCTTTATTTTTTTAAGGGGAAAATTCCCCTTTTTAAAGAGGGTTTTTCCCTTTTTTATTCACAAAAAAAGTAGAAACAGATAGTTCTTTTGCCATTCTACACACATTCCCTTACTCTCCTACTGTCGTTTCGGGTAAAGAGTGTTTCATTAACTTTTTGAAAGAAGCTTTTTAGAAGAGATTTTTTCGAAGAAAACTACGTTAGCATTCTTTGCTTTTCCAAAGCAAAGTAACATAACGCAGAACATTATAGTACAAATGTTCATTATGTTGTTTAAGCCTTTGTTTCCATTTGATAGCTATAATGTAGTATTATGTAAAATATCCCAGAAGCATTCGATTTCATAAGAATAATTAGAACTTGGGTCATTAAACTATTAAGCGGTTTGCTTCGCAGAGTTTTTTAAAACATTATGTATCTATAATTAGCCGTTATGTAAAATAGCCGCTACCAAGCGCTTGATTGTTTTATAAAATCAAATTGCTTTGGCAATTTATTTTACACACAATTATCCAACGCTTGCCAACGCCAAAATAAAAGCTAACCTTTTTGCTCTTATTAAAAATCGTGTATTCGATAAATGTACGTAATAAAAAATTTTACTAGATTCTCGTAAGCTTGCCACAAGAGCATAAAATTACTCTGCGAGATAATTTCTATGCACTTGTTATATTTAGAACTCCAATTAATCCTTTTTTTCGTGTTTCCATTATCTTTTGCCTTGATGCAAAAGAAACAAAAAATCAAGGCTGCATAAACTTTTGGAAACAATTAACGGCTCATTCGCTATATTTTAGGAAACATTCTAACTGGTTAACATTGTTTTGAAATCCATTGTATAATTGAAACTCTTTAGAAACTGTCTTACTAAACCCCTAAAATATGGACGCTCATTTCTCCTATTGTTTTAACCAAAATTTTATGAGGCCAAGTTTAACATCGAGATTCTATTTTACATAATATTAAACATCAACTTGAATTTCAATTGCATTCTCAACTCTTATCTCATTATATAATTTGACATCTTTATTAATCTATAGCAGTATAATACTTTGTTAATTGATTTAAGAGATTTACCCTTACAGTATCTCTTTTTGAATAGATATCTACCTTTGCGTTAGCACACTTGCTATGTTTTTATTCTATTAAAATTTTCAACTTTAATGTTTTCAATTGTTTAATTAATAATACCTTGTTGTATAGCATATTTCACCAAGCCTACCATATTTTTAGTGCCTATTTTTCGCATTAGGTTTTTTCGATGAACTTCAACAGTATTAAATGCAATAAATAATTCATCTGCTATTTCTTGTGTGTTTTTTTCTTGAGAAATCAACCGAAGTACTTCTTTCTCTCTACTGCTTAATTTTACAAGCTCTTTTTCTACTTTTATCGGATTAAACAAACTATCAGCCATAATTTTTTTGACTTCTTCAGTATAATAATTTTCTCCTTCATATACTTGTGTAATAGCTTTTAAGAGTTCTGCTTTGCCAGTATTTTTTAAAATATAGCCATTAACTCCTGCTTTTATAGCTTTAAATATAATATCTCCTTTAGCATGAGAACTTACAGTAATAATTTTTATTGTATCGAATTTTTCTTTTAAAAACTTGGTAAGTTCAATACCATCAAATTCTGGCATATCAATATCTGTAATTATAACATCAGGGTTGAAATTGTTCAATAATTTTAATGCTTCTACTCCGTTTTTTGCGGTTGCAATTACTTCAATAAAAGAAACATCATTAAAAATAGATTGGATACCTTCTAAAAACATTTTATGATCGTCAACAATAAATAATCTAATCTTTTTCTGCATTGTTTTGTGTTGGAATATTAATAGTAATGGTACTTCCTCTCCCTTTTGATGAATCAATTTCTAAAGCCCCTTTTAAAGTAGTTACGCGTGAAGAAATGTTTTGTAAACCAATTCCTGAAGATATTATACTTTTATTAAATCCGAGACCATTATCTTCTACTAAGATATTTAAAAAATTATCATGAGCAGTGATGTTTATTATGGCTTCAGAAGCTTTAGAATGCTTGGTGATATTCGTCATTAATTCTTGTAGAACCTTATAAATTTCTACTTGAATTGTGGCATCAGTATTATTGATTTCTTCAATAGGAAAAACATCAAATTCAATATGTAATTTTTTTGTTTTATATAAATTTATTAAGCTATATAAACGTTGAGTAAAATTTTGTTGTTCAGCTTCTTTAGGTAATAGATTGTGAGAAATTTGACGAACCTCATTATAGGTGTCATCAATATTTGAAATAATCGTTTTTATTTTATCAGAATCACTTTCAATATTGGTCAGTTTTACTTTAATAGCAGCTAAGTTTCCACTAATGCTATCATGTAAATCTTTAGCTATTCTTTTTCGTTCATTATTTTGACCCTCTAAATGAGATTGTATGGTTTTTACTTTTTGGGCTTCTATTAGGGTATTTACTTTTTCATTGGTTAATTTCTTTTGAGTTTTTGACCATTTTTTATATAAAACAAATAATAGAATCATTAATAAAAATAAGAAGAGCAACCCAGCGATTAACCATTTATTTTGTTTTTCTTTTAACTGTAGGTGTTTTTCTTGAGCTTTTATTTTAAACTCATTTAATTCGTTGAGGTGTTTTAATTCGTATACATCAACTAAACTTCTTTTTTTAATATCATCAAAAGAGCTTATTATTTCGTTTAATTTTATGTCGTATTCTTTTTTAAGATTTGGTTTGTTTATTTCTTTATAATATTTAGAAAAGTTATAATATAATTGTTCTTTACGCATGTAGGAACCATTTTTTTCAATTAAAGGCTTTGCCTTTTCAAGAAAAGAAATTACTGAATCATTTTTTTTATTTATAAAGGCTATCTCCGCTAATGATAAATAGATTCTCCCTATATTATAAAAATCATCATTTTTTAAATAATATGATTTAGCTTCTAGTATTAATTTTTTTGCAGTTGCTACCTCCTTTTTTTTAATGTATACATCAGCTTTGTTTAACTCATTATTATGAAAATTCGATTTTGATTCTCTTCCTTTGTAATACGTATTTGCTTTTTCAAAATAATATAAAGAGCTGTCTAATTTATTTTTATATAGAAAAACATCTCCTAATCCTGTATAACTAGTATGCTTGATATATTCCGTTTTTTGTGGTATTTGTAAGGCTTTTCGAAACATCTCTTCTGCTTTGGCAAAATTTTTAGAATACCAATAGGTGTATCCTAAATGGTAATATAATTTACTTCTTAAATCAGGTCTTTTTCCATTCAAATTTACCAGAGCATTGTATAGTGTTTTAATGGCTTTGTCATAATCTCCTGTCTTTTTATCAACTGCAATGATACCCAATACATTGCGCATATAATGCGATGGATATTGACTTATCTGATTAGGTTCATTTTCAAAAAAAACAATAGCTTTTTTAAAATAAATAGTTGCTGAGTCTAGTTTTTCAAGTTTTGTGTATAATTTTCCTATTTCATAAAACCCAGAATTTGCAAGGTTTTTTAGGTAAGGCCTAGTTTTCATAAAATCAACAACTTTCTTGTTAATTGCAATGATTGAATCATATTGTTTATTCTCATAATATCTTTCTATAGACGAACCTATTATAGAATCTGTTATTTTTCTGTCTTCCTTATTAAGTTCAATAAAAGATGTATTTTTTTCATTTTTACAACTCAAACTGATTGCCATTAATAAAAAGAATAAATAAAAGACAAGTCTGTTTTTATTGATATGAAAATATTTTTTATTCATAACTATCATGTTGGGTATAAGTGATAAGGCGATTCTTTATCAGAAAAACTAAAAATGACTTACCATTGTTTAAAACTAGTATACCATTTGTAATTACAAAGAAAAGAAAATGATTATTGAAATCAATAACGGAAAACCACTAATATAAAATACCTGAAAACCGTTAGGTATTAATCAATCTTACGTATCACTTTTGTAATCTAATTTAAAATATACAAATTATGAAAAAATTAATCTATGCAACCTTGTTATTGTGTGTCTCTTTTTTAACTTCTTGTGGTTCTGACGATGATGACCCGCGTTTAAATTACCCTAAAAAAGCAGATATTGAGTTTATAGTTACTTCAACTAATGAAACAATTTTATCTAAAATTGAAACTGTTATAACTAGCGGAGTTAATCAGAATAGTAGTACTGATTTAGATATTACAACCTTTTCACATAGTAATAGTCATTTACCATTTAAAAAAGTTCATATACAACAGGATATTGAATTTATGAACCAATTAGGATTGTCATATCAAGACGAATCTATTGTATCTCTTAATGATGTTTTCGAACCCTATTCTGTTGAGTTATCAATAAAAGTGGATGGGAGCATTGTGGCGAGTGAGTCTTTTTCAATAGAAGAAGATGATCAGTTAGTAAATCTAAATTTTTCTTTTACAGAATAAAAACTAAAAAATTGAAACAAGCCTTAATAATTTTTACAATTTGTATATCATGTATACAAACATTTGCTCAAAACGCTAGTGTAGAGAAATCTATTTTTGGAGTTCAAACAGGATTTTTGGGTGTTTGGGTACATAATGAAGCAAAATTATCCAACCAATTTGCTCTTAGAACTGAGATAGGTTTAGATACAGGAATTCAAGGAAGCGATTATTATAATGACACCAATTTCATACTAACTCCAACAATTACTTTAGAACCAAGATGGTATTATAATCTTGATAAAAGAGTCAAAAAATCGAGAAGCATAAAAGGAAATAGTGGTAATTTTTTAAGTATTAAAACAAGTTATCATCCAGATTGGTTTGTAATCTCTAATAAAAATAATATTTTAGTAACTCCAGATATTTCCATTATTCCAACTTGGGGAATTAGAAGAACAATTGGAGATCATTTTACTTATGAAACTGGACTAGGATTAGGTTTTGTACGATATTTTCCTGATAACCCAGAAATATATGAGAAAGTAAACGATGTTGCTTTAAACCTTCATATTAGAATAGGATATTCATTTTAAAAAACTTAAATATGAAAGCACTAAAATCAAAATTAATTTTAGTTACTTTTTTAGTACCATTTTTATTTGCCTTTCAATGCTCAGATGATGATTTACCAGGTGATGTAGTTGAAAATTTAAATCTTATTAGTATTGAAAATAATCAAACACTATTTTCTGTGGGTGAGTATATTTTTATAACAACTACAATACATAATGAACAAATTACTGATAATGGGAATACCATAAAACTTAAAGATTATTTTTTACCTAATGAAATATCTCTAAATTATAATTTGACTCTAAAAAAACGAAATTCTGATGGCTCAATTGAAGATGTTTTTATTGAAAATGTGCAAGAAATTGGGGGTAGTGTTTTTTATGAAAGCCAAAACCAAGTTTTTACAATTTCTAGTACATATAATGAGACAAGCAACACATTCACGAGTAAAATAGGGGTTGAATTATTAGATGACGGCACTTATTTTTTAGATGGAGGATATGTTAATACTAATTTTCACTATATAGTTATGGATCTTAATGGTGTAAATGGACATTTACAACTTAAAACTTCAATATTGAACTCTAATGATAGAGGTATTTATGAATTTGTAGTTGAATAAAACAATGCTAGTTTCAACATCGCATAAAAAATATATTGGTGTATTTGTAGATTTGTTATTATATTAATCAACTTAAAAAGAACTTTAAATTTTATCTATAAAAATAGAAACATTTCTATTAATAAATTCCATTCCACACACATTATGCTTCCCTCCTATGTCGTCGCATAAAAAGTGTTCCATTAACATTGCAGAAGAAAGTTTTAGAATAAATTTTTTCAATAAACTGTAGTAACAATTTTCGCTTTTAACCAAAGCTCAAGTTACATAACGCAGAACATTATAGTACAAATACATAGTAATTTGCGTATAGCCGTATTTCAGGCTATTTATACATAATTATAGATATAACTTCTTTAGAATTATATCGTCAATAATTATGTTCAAGTAAATTACGGCTAAGAATCTTTGTAGTTTAATTTGATAGCTATAATTGTTATTATGTCTGCGCTACATTTCATTTCGCTTGGCCTCGCCAATGCTGCTCGGCTAAATAGATTCGCACCAGCCATGCTTTTCTTTACGTTATTCAAGACAATCCTCCGTAAATTTTAAAATATGCGATTCTCAGAGACTCCAGCATTCTGCTATTTGTATCTATAATTTGGCATTATGTAAAATTGCCGTCTACAAACGCTCGATTGTTTATTTAAAATATAATTGCTGATGCAATCATTTTTAAATTTCAATTTTCCATCGCTTGCAGCCACCAAAAAAAAAGCAAATGCTTTTAGGTTCTTTTTAAACATTCGTTTAACATTGAAGATTCTACAAGAAAAATCTCATAGGCTTTGTACAAAACTTACGCAACAGAACAAATTTGCTTTGCAAATTCTGTTCACTTGCTCATATTACTCTGCTAATTCAAGCATTCTTTCTTTAGCTTTTCGATATTATGTTAAATAGAAACTCGATGATTTAAGGTTTTAACACCTTTCTTTTGCCTTGATGCAAAAGAAACAAAAGATCAAGGCTGCATAAAACTTTGGAAACTATGTACGGTTCGCTCCATTATATTTTAGAAATCGCAGCGTATTGTATTGAAATTTTGTGATTTAATTATCAGTTAATTAGCACAAAAATTTGCTGCTATCAAGGCTAAAATATAGCCATTCCTCTCACCTATAGTTTTCGCCAACGTTTTATGAGGCCGTGTTGAATATCGATGGCTAAAAGGTTATTGCATTTATGTTATCTGCCCCAAACCAACTAGAAAGGGTATCTAGAGAGTTTGAAGATAATTCTTGTGTAAATAAAACAGCTAATCTCTTTTTAGGACGTGAACAACATACATAAAACAAGTTTCTATTTCGTTCGTAAGCACTTTCTCTACCAGAAGGAATCGCTGTATTATGCCAAGTTAAAAATTCATCCCAATTATAGTGATTCCACCCTCTACCTGATATTACAAGTACATTGTTAAATTCTTTACCTTTTACTCCATGCTTAGTAGAAAAAGGAGTATTTTTATTTAAATATTCGAACAAATTAATTACTTCTTCATAGTTTACGTATTTTAACTTTTCAATTTTTGAAATGAAAGATTTATCTTCTTCTGGAACTTCTTCCAATTGTTTTATTCTGTCAAATTTTGATTCCTTTTCTTCAACTTTTGGCGATAATCTTGGACGAGCTGTTGTTTTCAGAAGCGCAAGTACTTCCCCTATTGTTCCTGATTTTCTAACTTTAATTAATTGGTTTAAATTAGAATTCCAAGTTGATTTATCGTTTTGACTACTCAGTTTAATTGTTTTAGAGTTTAACGCAGAAAACATTTCTCCATACTCTTTATTGTTAAAAGCTCTACAGACAGGTTCTAAGACTTCGATGAAAAACCTTATATAATGATCATTCATTTTTAAATAATCATCTGAATCTCTAAAAACTGATGCTAGATTTCTATATCCTTGTTCTTCAGCTAAAACATTATTTGTTAACATTAATATTTTAGTGTTTTCAAAATCAAATATCCAACCTGCCTCAGTCAAAATTTCTTTTACTTTTTGTACACTTTCTTTTGATAATTCAACTGGTAAATCTCCGCTCCAATGACTTCCAGTTCTCCTGGTTCCAGAAAAATTATTTGTATGAAAGACAACTATTTCCCCTTCAGAGTTTGGGTCTTTCTCGTTTTGAGGAAGCTCAGGCCTCATTCTATTTAACAACCCAACTATGTTTTTTTCAGATCTGAAATTAGCATTTTTTCCAATTTCAATAATATTTTCATCTTCAATTAGACCGCAGACATTGGAACCATATATTTTTTGCCAATGGTCACCAAATAACCCAATCATGACGTCATAATCAGAATTTATTAATTGACTCACAATTGAATCTGCTAAGTCTGTATTAGTATCTTGATATTCATCAATTAAGATTATAGGAAATCTATTAGTCAATAACCTTTTAAATTTATCCTTTGTTAAAAGATGTACCATAATTTTTATTACATCATCATGATGCAACAAAATTTCATTTTCTGTTGCCTTAGGATATCCTAAATCATACTTAACCAATTGATCGTTTAAACCACCTACTTCTTCAACTCTTTCTGCCCATTTTTCACTAATTGAGGGAATGAATTCACGAATATTTTTTTGAAAACCACTTATAAAACTCCAACTAAATGCGTGTATAGTATCTGCATAAATAACAGGATTGTTATCAACTCTATCTTCTATTTCTTCCTTTGCGGTATTCGTATATGTTATACAGGCTATTCTTTGATTTTTTCTAAGAAACAAAACTTCTTTTTTGTCAATTAAGTATTGTAACGCTTTGATTAATGAATAAGTTTTCCCTGCTCCTGCTCCTGCTTCTAATCTAAAGCATTGGTTTTCATCAATTGCTTGATAGAGTTTTGTTAATGCTTCTTCTGATGCTATTTCCGCTGGGCTTTTACTATTAGTCGCCATTTTCTTCAGTATTTTGATTTGCAAGAATATTTTCTGACAACCAATTAAGACCTTCTTTTATGTATAAAGGGATATTCCATTCAGTTTTCTCTAATGCATATTCCAAGGCAAAATTCGCCTTTTTATTTTTCAATTTTTCTGCTTGCCCATAAGCTTCACTTTCAATAGCACTTTTGTCGTTTTGAGTAATCCCAAAAAGTGTTTTATTTGCTATCATAAATGCATCTTCAAAACTTCTTCCACAAGGATTATGTTCTCCTTCTGATATTTGATAGGAAATCCTCCTAGATTCTATTTCTTTTTCTGTAAAAGTCTTTTGTTGAATTTGATTCAAAATTGATGGTTCAGTATCTGAAGTTGGATCTGATAAGTTATCAAACCATTTTTTTAGCCCAGAGTTGCTTGTGTCATTGCCATTTGAAACAATACAAGCAGTTCTATTATTATTAGTGTCGATTGAATCTAGATCAGTGATAATCAATGTTTTTAAATTCAAAAAATCTAAAAACTTATAGAAATGGTGCGCATAAGCACCTCCAACTTCTAAAACTGTCAAATACTGACTACTCAATTTATTTTCTAAGTCGCTATCTATTTTTTTTATAAAGCTTGGCATTAAAATTCTTTCTGTTGCTCCTTCAATTAAAACTGCTTTATCAGCAAAAAATAAATCCGATTTCGTAAGGGTCAAATATTTATAAATAAATTCTTTGTCCTCATTATCTTCTTCGGCTTTAAATGCTTCTTTCAAATCTTTCACTTCAGTTTCTGTTAAATTGCCATCATTTTTTGTCAGAAAGTAACGAATAGTGTCAAAATCAGCTTCGTTAGCAATATGCGTAGAATGAGTGCTTACAACAAACTGTACTGGCCACTGAACGCCATTGTTTAAATCCTTTGAAAATGTATCTGCAATACTATAAAGTTTAGAAATAAAAACCTCTTGCATTTGAGGGTGTAAATGAGCTTCAGGTTCTTCAATAAAAACAAGATGATTCTTTATTAATATTGGATTGGATTGGTATTTTCTGAAGTATTCGAAAAGTTTAAAAAGAATAAATATTAGATTTCTTGAACCAAGACCGTTATAAGTTTCTGGCAAAGTTATTCCATCAGATTTATCATATAAAATTTTAGTATTACTTTCTACTATTGTTTCAGCATTAAATGTTGTTTTTGTTGTAAGATTAGGGTCTGATAAACCTGGATATCCAAATATTTCTAAAGTCGGTAAGAGAGCATCTATTTTTTCTTTTAAGTCTTTATCAACTACATCTTGAATTTTATCAACTTCATCTTTTAGCGCTTTAGATTTTTGCTTCATATCTTCTGAAGCATTTTCGTGTGAAGCGCTTTTAAAAATACTACTCAAGACTTTCCCTAGTACATCTTTTTCATTTTGAGTAATATCATCTAGACCTCTTTGAGCATTAATGAAATCTACACCAATAAGTTCTAATAATTTACTCTGATCGACTTTAGTAATATTAGTATCATCAGTTGGATCAACAGTAGTAATCTCTGTTGCAAAAAACTTTAAGATTCTTTCTCTTATTACACTCAAAAAATCTGAATGATTTGGATCATCTAAATCATAAAAGAATGCTTTTATCTTACCATCCTTTAACTGGTAGCTAATATTGATAATGGCTTCTGTATTACTTTCGTCAAGATCAATAATAAATTCACTTAACACTCCATAATCAGTTTTATCATCATCATAATCAACAACCAATTGCAATTCAATTTTGGGTAATAAATCTCTAATTATATCTTCCTCTTCGCCTGCCAATTTACGTGTAAGGGCTTGACGAAAATTATCAATAGCAGAAATGCTGAAATCCTCTAATTTGAATTTTTGAGAATTAGATTCTGAAAAAAACCGTCTAAATATTTCCGTAAGGGAAGTTTTTCCTGAATTATTTCGCCCAACAATAACTGTAGATTTATTATCAAATGATAATTCTATTTCTTTTAATAATCTAAAATTATTGATCCTTACTTTTTTTATAACCATAATAACTAAATTTTAATAATTATTAACCGACTTGGAAATTTGATAAATTGAAAACAGTTGAGCTATCAATATTTGAATTCTCTCTGTTTATCTTATCAATATCGAATTGTACCAAATCCAATATATAATCCGCTAGTTCATCTTTAAAATGAGGGTTATCATTATTAATATGTAACTTTCGATTTACAGATGATATAAATAAATCAGTTGCTTGGATATAATGATTATCTTCAGAGTTAACAGCTTCAAAATCTCCTAAGTATAAATTCTCAATTTTCTGACTTAGTATTCTTTCTTTCACATTTTCAAGTTTTAAAATATCGCTGCCTTTCTCTTCTTGGTCCAACCAAACTTGTAAGATTCTTGGTAATGGTGCTCGCCCAGTAGCATTTTCGTGATCAATGCCCTTGTTAATTAAATGAAATGTGAGATCCGTTATTGCCTTACCAATATCCTTAAAACCTTTATTTTGAATAATAATAACTTTGAATCCAATAGTAGGGTTAAGAGAAAGAAATTTTAGAAAAAAGTTTTTATACTCCTCGACTTTATTTCTTTTTACTTGGGAGAAATGAAATTCATAATTAATATTATTATCTTCCTTCCATTTAGTTAATATTTGACTAGTTTTAAAAGTTGAAATCCCTCCATCTATAACCCATAAGCCACCAACGGATAAAAAGTTTTGATTTTTACCTGTTTCATCAATAAAAACCGAATATACTGGCAGATTCGCAGGCTTATCCTCCGTTGCTTCAATTTTCTTTTGTTCTTCTAATACTCCACGATATTTTTTCACGGTATCATCCGCCTGAAAAAGACGATACTCATTTTGAATCTTTGCTCTAGCTCTAATTAATGAACTCATTCGAGACAATGCTTTCATCTGATCTTTTGTAATACTTTTTGTATCAAACTTCTCAGACTCGAAAGCCATCCAATAACTCCATGCTAACTCAATATCAGAATTTCTAGCACCTGTATAGGAGTTTAAAATATATGCTACTTTTTCTCTAGTAGTTGTTAAATTTCCACTTATTACATTACTTAATAACTCTAGTCTTTCTTTTTTAAGTTGAAGATTTTTTTCTTCATCTTCATTATTATTTTCGAAGTCAAACCCTAATTGATTCTCTTCATTCATTTCTATTTCTTTTTTAGACAACTTCGAAAGGTAATAATCCAGCTCCAATCAATCAAGAGGAAAAACACCCTAAATTTTACGGGAAAAATCCGCATAAAAAAGGGGAAATTTCCCCTTGAAATCAATTTAAAACTATTCTATTTTTAGCTAAAATACTTCTCAGCCATGAATAATAATAATAAGAAGAAGAAGAAGAATGAACCCAAGGGGTTCGACATTTCTTCTTCTTTTCAGGATAATTTAGAGTTAGGAAATGAATTTGTGAAATCGCCAAAAACTTTTTTGGAAACATTAGGCCTTACATTTGAGGATATCACTTGCCCATCTATTGTACATGAAGCATTCGCACGAGGTGAAGAATTTAAAGAAAGATTGAATTGCCAAAGTTTTGAACTATCCAATTCAAGGGATAATGAGGCCTATTTAAAACATGCAACAAAGCTCGCTGAACAATGTTTTGGTGATGACTTTGAAGCAGAATTGATCCCTTTTGGTGTAAGATTTAAAGAACGCATTAAGATAGAAAATAAAATAAGCAATTTGACTAATGGTACTGGCGCTGGCACTGGATCGGGTACTGGTACTATAACCTTTTGCGACGGAGATGCGGATGCGGATTCTTAATTTTTTATTTATCAATACTCAAGTGTTTATGAACCAATGGCAAATGAAAAGAATAAGTTTACTTTAATAATAAGTCAAAGTCCAGATCCTCATATTGAAAAAATCATTTCAATTTTGAATGAGAAAAACAAGAACTTATTATTTATTGATAGATATAAATTCTCGAATTATGTTTCAATTTCTTATTTAAATAAAAATCCTTCGGTTTTATTTAAAGATGAAAATGGGTTACAAGTGGACTCCAAAAAAATAAATAAGATATGGTGGAGGTTAAAACCTCTTATGTTTTTCGAATTTTCTGGAGCAAAACCCCAACCCTTTGTTCAATTTAGACAAAAAGAATGGCTAACTGTTTTGAGATCTTTACATGAAATTATTCCTAATGCTGTGTGGGTGAATTCTCCAGAAGCTCATAGTAAAGCATCAAATAAACCTTTTCAACTTTCACTTGCAAAACAAATAGGTCTACAAATACCTAAGACTATTATATCTAATAACGCTGAACGAATCTTAAATTACTTCAATAAAGAAGAGAAACTAATCTACAAAACTCTAAACGCTTTTATGCAGCCTCCGGACTTCATAGTTTTTACAAATGAAGTGTCACGAGACATTATCATGAAGAATTCCGTCGAAATTTCATTAGCTCCATGCATTTTTCAAGAAATGATTATTAAAAAGTTTGAACTTAGAGTTACAATTGTTAAAGACAAATTTTTTACCGCTAAAATTAGATCACAAGAATCAGAAGAAACTAAATTAGACTGGCGAAAAGATCAGTTTAATCCAATTTATGAAAGTATTGATCTGGATTATAAATTGAAAGATAAATTATTAATTCTACACAAAAAACTAGGTCTAATTTATGGTGCCTATGACTTGATAATTGACAAAAATAATGAACCAATATTTCTAGAATGTAACCCTGGTGGCCAATGGCTATGGATTGAGAACCATTTAGGGCTACCTATTTCTGAAACTATTGCCGAAGCTTTAGTTTAAATAATTCTCAGAATTGTAAAAAGTAAGAAAATGAGTTTAAGAGAAGAAAATAATATAGCATGGACCAGAAAACATGATTTCATTAATGAACCACACATACAAAATGCCGAAAAGGTCCTATACCCAGAAACCCTCGAAGACCTTATTCAAATTTGTTCAAACAGTAGTGACTTTAATAGTCTTAAAGCAAGTGGTAGTCATTGGTCTCTATCTAAAACGGCAGTTAGTGATGAGTCTTTCATTGAGACCAATGATCCAAGGAATTCGAAAACTCCAATGGGGAGAACCCTTAGAGAAGTAATTCCTTATTGTCTAAGTAGAGAATTTACTAATTACATGGCTTCTAATGGTCATAATATTGATAAATACAACAGTGAAATAAGTACTTCTCCCAATAACCATAATGGATTTTATTTATATCACGTAGAAGCTGGTAAGAGAATTTATCAATTGTATTCTGAACTAGATTATGGCGATGAAAACTTTAATGATAGTTTAGCTAATTATATATACTATAATTATCAATTTGATAATTCTACACAGCGAAATGACTCATATTTTGGTCCTTGGTCTCTTCACACAATGGGCTCTGCAGGTGGGCAAACAGTTTTTGGTGCGATAAATACTGGAACACATGGAGCAGATATATACCTACCACCTCTAGCTGATTGCGTACAAGCAATTCATTTGGTTGGTGATGGAGGCAAACAGTATTGGATAGAACGAGAGAATTTGAAGATTATTGGTGCAATTGATGAATTTGATCCAAATACTAAATTAACCGATGATCAGGCCCTTCAAAATTTATACGGCTCAAAATCAGAATTTACAATTATTCGAGATGATGATATGTTTAATTCTGTCCTTGTTTCTTGTGGACGTTTTGGCATTGTTTACTCAGTGGTTATATCCGCAGTAAGACAATTTAATTTAAATAGGATAAGATATCATAGAGTTGGCGATCCAGAAAATGGTCCTTTATGTACATGGGATTGGGTAAAAGGTGAACTATCAAATAGAGATTCATCTATATTTACAATTGGAAATCTTAGAGCCAGATATTTACAAATTGCGGTCAACATTACAAAAATAAATGATTTCACTGATAATGTATGTGGAATAACCAAAATGAGTATTATCCCACCAACTGATCCCCAAAATCCTCCCGGTAGGAATAAAAGAAGAGGAAACTTAATTGAGTCGTATAATGATAGAATTAAAAGTCCATTATTCGAATATGCTGGTAAATCAACTCCATATAGTGGGCCTCCTGGTTCCGACGGTGGTATATTAGGAAGTACATTAAATAATGCCTGTACTTATGACAACTTCTTAATTGGTATTTTGGATGGGGTTATATCTGAGTATGATGATTTTGTAATCGCCGGAGCGGCATCTGGACCAATTATAAGTGCGGTAGCCATGCCTGGCCCTATACAAGCTGTTGCGACTACCGCAGCAGGTTTTCTTGCTTTTTTAGCAATTATTTTAGCCATAGTAAAGGCAATAGTTGAATCATTAAGAGGTACTTCTTTTACAAGAGGTGAAGCGGTAGATATATTAAGAGACGCTATTTTTTATGACACTAACAATCCTGAAGAAAGATTTGCTCAAATGGCAATGTGGCATTCAATTGCACATGGGTTGTTTACAGATGCGCAAAGTGCGAAAGATTATGAAGCTATTAGTTACGCTAATATGGAGATATGGGATTACACAGATGTAAGTTGTAATGCTAATGCTTCTTCAATGGAAGTGTTTTTTAACGCTGACGAAGATGAATATATGACTTATATCGATGCTATCTTGGCTGAGGAACTAAGACAAGAATTTGAAGAGGGAGCAGTCTTTGTCGGATATCTAGCACTCAGGTTTATGTCAGGCACAGACGCACTTATAGGACCTCAAAGATGGTTTAACACAGTATCAATAGAAATATCTGGTCTTAAAGATGTGAGAGGATCAAGTGACTTGGTTGAGTTTGCTACCAATTTAGCCAATCAAGAATTTAATGCAATATTACACTGGGGTCAAGAAAACAACCAAACAAGACAAGATACAGATGACAAATTCGATATTAATATAGAAACTTGGCGTTCAAAATTGAGTGAAATAGTTAACTTAAACGGGGGAATTGATCGTTTTAGTAGTGAATTTACAAGAAATAAAGGTTTAGAAATTTAATGAATATGAGAACTGTAAGAATATCTAAAATAAATAATGACGAATCAGATTTTATCTTATTAAAGAATAGTTGGCTGGCTTTAGTTTATGATATGGGAGCTTTAAACTCCGGAAGTTTAATACCTTCAAACGATGTGGACCTCGTTGTTTTAGATGAAAATCAAAAAATAATTGGTAAACATTTCGATAATAACCTCAATAATAGGAATGGGATTAGATTTGAAAATACTTATGATTTAAATTATGGCAGATGTTTAATAGGGCTAAAATTTTCAAATGACCATGAAGCAAATAAAGAATATTTTAATTCAAAAGAATTTAAACAAAAAAATAATATCCCATTAAATAAATTCATAGATACGAGTAATTATTTGCAAAGCACAAAAATAAAAAATATTAAAAGTGTTTTTGATGATGTCTTAGGTACTTGCTTCTTTATAACATGGGAAGTCAATAATAACTCAGCCATTAGTATGCAAAGTCTTCAAGGTAATACTAGAAAACCTAGTTTTGTTAAAATATCTTACGATGTTACCCTCCGAATTTCCTCTTCAGATAGTAATATTAGCCCAAAAGAACCTAAACTGCCCATGAATTTTTATTATAAAGAAGAACCTTCAACGCCTTCTATTTTATGATTTCATTACCCTAAATGACAGTACTAGTTTAATATCACTCCACACACATTTTGCTTCCCTCCTACATCGTCGCAAAAAAAGTGTTCCATTAACCTTACTTGATATATTGATTAGTTTTCACAGTAATTGGGAAGTTTTGTTTAACTCATAACTAACAAATATAGCTAATAGGCATTTGTTTTATTAGAGGAAAAACACCCTAAACTTTACGGGAAAAATCCTGTTAAAAAAGGGGAAATTTCCCCTTGACTAGCATCAAAATATCGTAATAACTTGTTACAAGTCAATTAACCCCTACTCTGCCATGAAAAAACTGCTAGTACTAATAGTTTCATTAGCCTATGCTTTATCCTTTTCGCAAAATAATAAAGGCTTTCAATTACTTCTAACACACGAAAATGATTTCCTTTTTATTAATAATGAAGATGAAAATTACACTGGAGGGCTAAATCTTGAATTAACTACTCCTCAGTGGAATTTTTGGCAGCCTTTTTTTAAACTTTCAAAGACTGATGCCCTCAATTATCAAAAGATTGCTCTTGGCGGTTCTGGCTATACACCTCAAGATCTAGAATCAGAAATTGTAGTAAGGGGTGACAGACCATATGCCTCTTTCGCATATTTAAGCCTTGGGAAAATGTCGTTAAATGAAAATCGAGATGCTCAATTAATTTCAAAACTGTATATAGGTCTAATCGGTAGTTCAGGGCCAGGCAAAATACAATATTTTTTACATGACAGACATTTTTTTGGAACTACTAGACCAAATCCACTTGGCTGGCCAAACCAAATAGGTTACGATGGTTCTTTGGGTATAAATTACAATGCTAGACTTATGAAGAGAATAGGATCCAAAGAACAGAATAAAGTTAATTCCAAAATACTTACGCCTTATTGGACAGCAGGAATTGATTTAGGTAATTATATGATTAATGGACAAGCTGGATTATATGTTGATTTGATAAATATTAACTCATTTCCAGTTTTTGGTGTTGATAATACACCTGTTCCAGTATATACAGCTGCATTAAGTACCAACTTAGCTAATAAAAATTACAGTAATCAAAAACTAAAGACGCCGTTCGTTAAATTAAACTTTTACATCAATCCTTACATAAGAATTGTAGGATATAACTCAACATTAGAAGGGCTACTATTTAATGATAAAAGTTTATACAAAATACCTCACAATGAAGTAAACAGATTACTGTTTGAGTTTAATGGTGGTTTTAACCTTCTATTTAGTAATAATTTTTATTTGAGATATACTTTTTTCGCTCGTACAAGAGAGTTCAAAGAAGGCAAACCAGTACATTATTGGGGCGGTCTTACATTAGGAGTTTCACCAAAAAAATGGTTTAGTAATTCTGATTAAAAATTTTAAAATAAAACATTAAATATGAAATTCTATAACGCATTAGTGTTAATTCTATTTTTTATAGGTGTAGTTTCTGCTCAAGAAACATTAACATTAGATTTAAGTGACGACAATGAAATTACGGAAACAATTCGTGCTAATACCTCATACAAAATAAAAATTGTTAATAAGCTTCCAAACGCTAAATATAACTTGATTGTTGAAATAAAAGATCAAATATTAAATCCATTAAATTCAGAACCTATTTCTCAAATTGCTACCGATGTCAGTACTGCTGCAAAAGATAAGTGCGATGAAATAGAAAAAATTGAAAATCAATTGAGGGATGGAAATATGGCTGAGACAGAGAAAGAAATAGCCAAAGTAATTCAAAGTGTTAGAGAGAAAATCCAAACATTGAATTCAGATACTGGACAGCTCAATTGTAAACCTGAGCAAATATTACTGGTTAAAAATGAGCTAAATATTTTCGAGTTAAGAACTTCTAAAGAATTCATACGATCATATAAACTAAAAAGAGGTCAAACCCTCGAGGTTAGAATAACCCGTGATATAAATGGTAAGCCAAAAGTTTGGAAATACACATTTAGTACTACAAAAAAAGGTAGATGGTTTACGAGTTATGGGTTTTCATTTATCACACATTCTATAAATAACGAGGATAATTATTTTGTTAAATCAATGGATGATGGCTTTATTATTACAGAAGAGCATGATAGAAAGAAATTTAATTTTGCCCCTTCTGTCTTTTTTACATATATGCCACAAAATCATTTATCAAAAGATATATCTGTAGGCCTAACAGGTGGTCTAGGATTTGACTTAGAAGCCCCTACAGTTTTTCTCGGATGTTCTTTTTTTTGGAATCAGAATATTGGTTTAGTAGTTGGTTTAACCGCTCATCAACAGAGGTTTTTGAACGGTGAATATTCAGAAGGACAAATTGTTATGGAAAATTTAAATGACGGGCAGTTACATGAAAACTTATATACAATTAATCCTTTCATCTCCATAACATTTAGGTTTGGTAATAATATTTTTAACAACTCGAATGATAGTAATCAAGAATAGATATTATAATTTCTTAAACAAAATATCATGGGGTTTCTAGGTAATTTTTTCGTTTCAATAGATCAATTAGGTAATGTTATTGCAGGTGGCAATCCTGACAACACTATTTCTGCTCGAGTAGGTTATTATAATCAGCACAATAACTCTGGTGAAAAGGCGCCATTACAATGGAGAATTTTTGAAAAAATAATTGACTTCACTTTTTACCCCATTGATGGTGAGCAACATTGTCATGAGGCATTTCATAATGATGCGGGAGAAGAGTTTGATGGACGTACAAACAACGTACTAGTCGCATTTCTGGCGACCATTATTATAATTCCAAGCTGTGTTATTATTGCACTTCTTCTTTACACATTATACCTTTTTAGAATCGTTTTACCAAAAAAAATCGATAGAAATAAGAATATCAAGCATCGTTTAAAGATTGCTGCGGCGAAATTGAATGGGACGCTTCATGAGTTAAACGAACACAAAGTTATTGTTGATGATGAACTCAAAGTTAAGGCTAATGAAGCAGTTATAGCTGCAAAAATTGTATCAGATAAGATTCATGGAATGATTGAGCTTCTTGAAAGAGCTGGTAAGATGTCATAATAAATTCTAGCAATGATTAACATTCCACACACATTATGCTTCCCTCCTACGTCGTCGCAAAAAGAGTGTTCCATTAACTTTGGTGAAAGAAGCTTTTAGAAGAGATTTTTTTCGAAGAAAATTACGTTAACATCCTTTGCTTTTCCAAAGCAAAGTAACATAACGCGGAACATTATAGTACAAATACATAGTAATTTGCGTATAGCCGTATTTAAGGCTATTTACACATAATTATAGATATAACTTCTTTAGAATTATATCGTCCATAATTATGTTTAAGTAAATTACGGCTAAGAATCTTTGTAGTTTTATTTGATAGCTATAATTGTTATTATGTCTGCGCTTTATTTCATAAAGCTTGGCCTCGCCAATGCCGCTCGGCTAAATTGATTCGCACCAGCCATTCTTTTCATTGCGTTCTACAAGATCATTGTGCAGAAATTTTGAAATATGCGATTCTCAGCGACAACAGTTATTTGTATCTATAATTTGCCATTATGTAAAATTGCCGCCTACAAACGCTCGATTGTTTATTTAAAACATAATTGCTGATACAATTATTTTTAAATTTCAATTTTCTAACGCTTGCAGCCACCAAAAAAAGCAAATGCTTTTAGCTTCGTATTTATAATTCGTTTGCAATTGAAATTCTCGTTGTAAAAAGTTTTCAGAAACTTCACGTTAACATTACGCAACAGTACAAAATTTTCCCTTGCTCAATTCCTTGCTTAAAAATTTCTGTACACTTGCTTTGTTCTTACTTTCATTAGAATATTCTTTTAATTAGAACTTCTAATATTATGTAAAATAGAAACTGAAGCTGTAGAACTTCTAAAGGTTTCTCTTATCTTTTTTTCTTGATAAAAAAAGAAACAAAAAAATCAAGACTGCATAAAACTTTGGAAACAATTAACGGTTTGTTACGCTATATTTTAGGAAGCATTGTAACTAACCAAGACTAATAGAGAATACCTTTAAAAGCAGTAATACCAATGGAAATAGTAACTAAATCCCTAAAATATGGTCGCTCCACTCACCTATTGTTTTAACCAAAGTTTTATGAGGTCGAAAAATAAAATTAATTTTACTCTAATAAAGTTAATCTTCTTAATAAAGCATTAGCTCTCAAATCTAAATTAGTATTACCAAAATTGTAATTGCGCATTATAACAATACCGTACTGACTATTTTTTTCAAATTCAAAATGTGCCGAATATCCTGGTGTAGAACCACCGTGTCCAACGGTTTCAATAGCTTGGTCTTCATATAAATCAAAACCAAAACTGTAATTAGAGCGTAATCGTTTTGTTGGTGTTTGGGTAGTTTGAAGATGTTTTACAGTTTCAGAATTTAAGATTTCTGAAAATCCCATACACGCCTTTATAAATTTTGCCATATCGTTTGGTGTTGAATATAAGCCTCCGTTTGGAACACGATAACCTCTACCCTTATGCTCGTCTAATGGCAATTGTTCATTTAATTCTGCTGTTGGGCCTCCAGCGATACCTTTTGCCAAATGTTGCTTTTTGCTTTTTGGGACTTCAAAATAGGTATTCGTCATTTGTAAAGGGTTCAAAATATACGACCTAACCAATTCTACATAAGGTTTGTTTGCTGCTTTAGATAGTGCTAAACCTAAAATAGCATATCCCATATTTGAATACCTAAAACGCTCGTTAGGTGTATTTCTAAAACCTAATTCTGGTAGGGCTGCCAGTACCTTTTGTTCCCACTCGGTTACCGCACCAAAATTGGCATCTCGATAGTGCGATTCTCTATCCAAACCAGACGTATGGGATGCCAGTTGTGCAAAAGTGATAGGTGGATGCTTATCATAATCAACCAAGTTTTTAATTTCAGGCAGGTAATTTTCAATAGGCTCATTGCTATTTAAAATGCCTTCTTGTTGCAGTTTTAATAGTAGAAAACCTGTAAACGATTTTGTCATAGAACCTATGCGGTATATGGTGTTTTCATCTGCATTTCCAAAGGCTTTTGACACCAAAGTTGTATCTTTATAGATGATTGCCATTGAGATACTACCATCGTTAATATTATCATCTTCTATATCATTTTCAAGTAAATTGATAAAACCTTCAATAACGTCTTCTTGATTTAATTTATCTGATCTTTTTAATTCTTTTGATGTACATCCATAAAGAATTGCAATTAATACTATTAAGATTGATTTTTTCATTTAAATAATTTTTTTGATTGAATTATATTATATTCTAAAACATAGGGTGACCTCTACAAATGTAGAATAATTTTAATCTTTATATCATAGACATCGTATTCATTGCGCAATGTGCTATAATTATTGGCCATAAGTTTCGGTCTAGCTTCACATAAGCAATTCCCATGATAATTCCGATTAAGAAAACAGAAATGGAACGTTCAGAGATATCATACGAATGTCTAAAACCCCAAATACATGCTTGAACTATAATTGCTATGGCTGTTCTAAATTTTACACTTGAGAACATGCCTTCTACCCAAGTAATCAAAAAACCACGTTCTAAAAGTTCTTCTAATGCCGATTGCAACCAAACAAAAAGAATAACTGAAAAAAAATACCCATAATCACCATTACTTAACGAATGCCCAGTACTTGTTCCTTGTGCAGCTTCACTACTTTCTTTAACTACGGCAAATGAGTCTTGTATGAGATTAAAAATAAGCAAGGTTGTTATAATAGTAACAAAAATCACTACCGAACTTAGAAGTGTCTTCTTAATACTTTTTGGACGAACCAATCCTAGGTTTTTCCAAGTTACACCACGTCGTTTCATCATCCAAGTAGCGACTAACAAGGTTGTACCTGAATATAAAAAACCAGTAACTAAATAATGGGAATTAGGAATTGAAGTTTCCCTAATTAAAAACATAATGGCTATGTAAATAATTAAGTCTAATACATACCTTTTCCAATTTGATGTTTGTACAGTATTAGTCATTGTTATTAATGCTTTTAAGTCTTACTGCTGTACCATAAACTAAAATTTCTGAAGCCGCTTGTACTACCATAGCTGTAGAAAATCTAATATTGATAACTGCATCTGCATTAAGATTTTTAGCTTCTTCAATTAAACGTTCCATAGCTTGTTGCATTAGCTTGGTGTACTCTTCTAACTCTCCTCCCACAACGTTTTTAAGCAAAGCAATGGCATCTCGTCCTAAATTTCTTGCTCGTACAGAGCTTCATTTTACAATTCCAATAACTTCTTTAACTTCAGTATTGGGTAGCGGTTCGGTTGTTGTTACTATCATATCTTTATTTTTAGTTTTTCTTGTAGGTATCCGATCTACCGTACACATTTTTTGTTGTTAATTCTACATTGTTATTTATGATTGAAAAAATCATTCTAACATCGGTAAGCGCTCCGTATTGAAATACAAATTGATTAATCGGAATCAATTTTACTTTTTCATCATTCCCACTTTGATAATGCAGAATCTCATTTTCTATAAAAATGTTGATACCACCGTAATTTCCTTCATATTCTTTCAGCTTTTCCAAAGGAACTTGTACAGGTGATTTTGCGGCATTCAACGTTTCTATATACCATTGGTAATAATCGTTTTTAGAAGAATCTTTATTAAGCGTATTTAAAGAATCTAACGCTTTTAATCGTGCGGTTAATAAGGCTTTTTTTTCTGTAGTTTTTATATGAGGAATAACGCCTACGCCTTCCCAATTTGTTTTTGTTATGGGGTTAATGGCTCTACCCGTTGATATCCAAACTTTAAACCTATTGTTTATTCTAAACGATTCTCCTGGATGTGCTCCTCCTCCTGTAATTTCTCCAACAAGTATAGCACGTTTTAAATGTTTTAAATTGTACGAAAATTCTTCAGCAGCAGAAAAAGTACTACGAGCAGTTAGTATATACAACGGTACATTTTGAAGTCGTTTCCCTGGCACATAAGGTAAGGTCCAATATTGACTGTATGCATCCTCTACTCTATTGTAAAATGTGTTAAGATGCACAGGTTCTTCATCAACAAAATAACTGGTAATTAGTTGTACCATTTGCGGATAACCACCTCCATTATTTCTTAAATCAAGGATTATAGCATCGGTATTCTGTAAAAAACTAAAGGCAGCAATAACCGTTTCACTGGCATATTTTGGGTCTCGAAATCCTCTAAAATCTACATAACCAATGTTTCCATCTAAAATTTTCACTTCTTTAAATAAGAAGTTATCCCGTTGCTCCATAGCAATCATATTTTGTTCAAATTGTTTATGTTCTTCAACACTTATTTCTTTAGTTTCTTTATGATTGATTGGGCTATAATAAACTCGCAAATGCTTATCATTAGTGATAGATTGTAAATCTTTTGTTAGTTTTTGGGCTAATTCTTTTGGATTTTGAAACGAATTATAAACTCCTTTATCAAGATAATTGTTTAAAAGCTTACTCATTTGGGTAGCCTTGTCTGGAAAAACATATTTTTCTTTTAAAATTGTATTAATACCTTTGATTGTTTCTTTAAGTTCTACATTTGTAAGTTTCGCTGAATTGTTTTGCGAATAAGCGAAGTGTGTAAGGAAATAAATAGCAATTAATGCAAGTACTCGAATCATTTGATATATGGTTTTTAGATACATCAAAATTGAATAAACTCAAGTTGTTTTTAAAATGAAATAGAAGTCTGAAGCAAATTAATAGACGTTTGGGCAAATTTCATCTATTATTAAAAATCAGATTTGATAAACTTTAAAAATTGGTCTTTATACTTTTCTGAAACGGGAATGTAGGTATCTCCAAAAACAATACGATTGCGCTCTATAGTAGTTATCTTTTTTAAGTTTACCATAAACGAACGATGCACACGCATAAATTGGTTTTTTGGTAACTCTACTTCTAACGATTTCATGCTTTTTAGGGTAAGAATTGGTTTTTCGGAAGTAACGGTGTAAAATTTTAAATAATCTTTAAGCCCTTCCACATAAATTAAATCCTTTAAATCAATCTTAATTAATTTATAATCAGATTTCACAAAAATATAATCGTCAATTGCCACCTGATAAGCATTTTGAAGTATCTGTTGTTTCGCTTTATTGGCAGCTGTAAGAAACTCGGGGTAACTTATGGGCTTAACTAAATAATCGATGGTGTTTACTTTGTAACTTTCTACTGCAAATTCTTCAAAAGCTGTGGTAAAAATAATTTTAGCCTTGTTATTTAAAATCAGTTTTGAAAACTCCATTCCCGATAAGTTTGGCATTTGAATATCCGTAAAAATTAAATCAACAGATTCATTTTCTAATATTTTAATGGCAGCAATAGCACTACTACATTTTGCTATTAACTTTAAAAAAGGAGTCGTGTTAACATAGTCTTCCAACAGGTTAAGCGCTAAAGGTTCGTCGTCAATTAAAATACAGGATAGCATTAGTCTTTGTATTTAAGTTTAGCTGTGCAATATAGGTATTGTTCTCTTCTTTGGTTATTAAATTAAACGCGTTAGAATATAATATATTCAATCGCTTTTTTAAGTTTTCTAACCCAACCCCAGAATCCGTAATGTTTTCTTTTTCAGGAAATGATGAATTGACTACTGAATATTTTATGTGTTCTTTTTCAATTTCTAAATCAATGGTTATAAAGCTGTCTTTTACAGCATCAATACCATGTTTAAAAGCGTTTTCGACAAAAGTGATAAGTAATAATGGGGCTATTGTTATGGGCTGATTAATAATTGGAAAGTTTTTTTCTAATACTACATTTGATGCTACGCGCATTTGCATTAAATCGATATAACGCTCTAAAAATTCTATTTCTTTAACCAACGGAACTTTACTATTTGAAGCATCGTGTAGTAAATAGCGCATCATTTTGCTCATAGTATGTACAGATTGTTTTGCTTTAGTAGGCGAAACATCAATCAGGACATAAATGTTATTTAAAGTATTAAATAGAAAGTGTGGCTGTACCTGATACTTTAAATACTTAATTTCAGTGTTTAACTGCGTTTGTTTTATTTCTTGTAGTAGCATTTTGTTTTTATTTAAACGCGAATTTACTTTTAATGCTACGCACATTCCAATACCTAAAATTATGGGTAAAATAACTTGAATGGTCGTCATAGCACCACTTCTAACTTCACGTAACATCTCTCCATTCTCTGAAGGATGAAATATAGGTTTTCCAATAAAATAGCCTATTAAAACATAAAGAAGTATAACGAGACCTACATTTAAAGCATAAAACAGAAGCCTTTTATTATTTAAAAAATAGTAATCTACTAAAACAAAAAAGTTAAGGTAAAAGGCTATAAAAATTGCTACTAGCGATAACCAGTTTCTATAAATGAGGTATTGATCCGTTAAAGATGCTATAGGATATATGAATAATAGCAACCATAAAAAGAAATGTAATATGATTTTTAAGTATCTCGAGTTCATTTTTATATTAAATGACTAATGTACTATAAACTAAACGAGTGTTATAATTTTATGGATAATCTTTAGTTAATTATAGAAGTTTAGGGTGTTTTTGTCTATCAATTATTGTTGTGTAATGATGATTAGATAAATGTCAAAAACTAATAGAAGTAACATAAATGCCATTCCACACACATTATGCTTCCCTCCTACGTCGTCGAATAATAAGTGTTCCATTAACTTTAGTAAAAGAAGCTTTGGAGAAGAAAACTTTTAAAAGAAAAATTAGCAAATGAAACTATTGCTTTTGCCAAAGCAAAGTAACATAATACAAAACATTATAGTACAAATGAATAATACATTTTTGTTGTCTTCTTTTATCTCACTCTTAAACTTGCCTTTATAAGTTATATTTTAACAATCTATAGTCATGCTACCATTAACAATCATTTCATTCCAATTAACTATATCTACTGTTTTGTTATTGATTATTTTATTATAAGTTTGGTTAAATAAAGATTTTATTACAGATGCCTTTTTATCTATAAAACGTTCAAATAATAAAGTAGAAAAATTATTTATATTTCCAATAGCTAGTGAATTATTAAAACCATATGCAAAAGGCAAAATTTTACCCGTTTCTTCAATGACTATTGTATCAAATATATTTGATATTTTATAATTTGACGTACATTGTCTAGAGAAAGTATGAACGATTTCAGGAAATGTTTGAAGGTATTCTCGATGCAATAAGTCTAATTGAACTACCATATCTTTAGCATATTTGCTATGAAGATAATTGGCTAAAATAAAGGTTTGATGCGCCAAGGTATCGTCAATTGACATATCAGTTAATTTTTCTAAAGCACGACCGTGCATTTCAAGAGGATGCAATTGAAGTAGTTTAGCTCCATGCTCATGGGCAAATTCACCTAACCAAATCAAGGATTTCCAACTTTTCGGAGTGACAGTATGAATAAGTCCAAAAGGCTTTTTCAGTTCTTTTAATAGATTGATACCGTTCAACATTTTATCGAAGGCACCTACCTGACCTCTGATATGATCATGCAAATCTTTTGGTCCATCAACACTAATAGCAATCAAATCAATATAACTAAGGATGCGCTTGTTTTTTTCTGACATCAACAGCATTCCGTTAGATGCCACCATGTTCTGGAAACCTAAATATTTAGAGAATGATAATAATTCTTCCAATTCCCTATACATAAATGGTTCACCTCCAGAAATTGAAATGGTATTAAACCCGTTCTCGAATGCATACGGTAAGAACTTTTTCAAAGCGTCAATATCTAGCCTCTCCTTAAGGTTCGGAGACGAACTCGAATAACAATGAAGGCATGATAAATTACATTTTCGAGTTGGATGTATTTGTATGGTACGAAAAGGGTCAGATCGAAACCTGGCCCTTTCTTCTGGTTTGCACACTTCCATTATAGACGCATTACACTTTTAAATCTAAGCCCTTCAGGATTAACAATTCCATACGGGAATACTTCAAAACGTTTAAAGCCTTTACCTAAATCGCTAAATTTTCTAAAGAAATCAGGAGGGAGCTCACCATTAATCAAGACTCTATCTGCTAGAATCTCAACTTGATCAACTCCTAATCCATTCTTTTTAAGATTGACAATTTCTGCTGAAATAGTTTTTAGCGACGTTTTTTCAATCTCGCCATGGTCAAGATGTTTCATTAATGATTTTTCGAATTCTTTTAAATCTTTCATAGTAATAATTTAATTTATCTCGCCTACTCTATCTAGTTTTCGGCTTCCCTAGTTTCACTTTTTTGGTTTTATTTAAGAAATCTATTTTGTGTTTTTATGATTTTGCCAATAGATATTTTACTAAGGTAGTATGATGACAACTTCAAGTCAAGAGGAATTCCCCTATTTTTTAAGAAGCTTTTTCCCTATGTTTTCAAGGGATTATTCCCCTTTTTGTAAACTAAAAAAGTGGTTTTTAGCAAAGAAAAGAGTAATATTGAGGTTGACCCTATTTTAAATGATAGTTTTTGATACCATTCCACACACATTTACTCACTTCCTTTTTTTTGTTTTAACAAATAGGTGTTCGTGAATCTTGAATCATAGATTCTGCGATTTTACCCTACCCCTCTGCCCTATTGCAAAAAGAGTGTTCCATTACCTTTGATAAAAGAACCTTTTAGAAGAAATTTTCTCAGGAAATTAGTGGTAAAGATTCTTTGCTTTTCCAAAACAAACTTGTAGGCTTCATAAGTTCCGAATTATTCAATAAAATTTATGAGAATAAAGCAAAGAGACCATTCGACAAGCTTAAGACAAGCGCGACGTAACATTATAGTACGTTTAATAAAATTGTTTATCCTTGTAGATAAAGCAATATTTAAGAACGAAGACTCGCTGGCCAATTTCTGCAATTCTGTAGCTAGAACATATTCAGCTAAAGCTAATTTTTCACCAAAGTGAGTGATCAACGAATCTTATTATATAAAATCTTTGTCAAGCAGAATTTCTACTGGCATTAATATTACCGTATAGCGACCTTACAATCATTTTTTTGTAGATTTTGATTAAGTCTTTATCTTTTACATTCATTAGTTTTTGAATCGCATAATTTTGAACAATAAGCAATGGTAAAACTATACCTTCTCTGGTTTGAATAGATATTTTAGATTTTTCTTCATGTTGCATTAAAAATTCTGATTCAGTAATTTCTAAAATCATTTTTTTAGAAAGCATGTATTCTTCATGAAGATAGTCCCAGAAATCGGCAAATTCTTCGACATCTTTTATGTAAGAGGTTAATTCGAAATAGCATTTGGTTAAAGACATCATACTATTATCTATCAATGTTCGAAAGAAGGGTACATTTTTATACAATCGTTTTACAGCATCTATATTACCCGATGCTTTTATTTTAGAAATTGCAGTACCAATACCGAAATACCCAGGGATATTTTGCTTTAACTGACTCCAAGAACCTACATACGATATAGCACGTAAATCAGATAACTTAAGCTTCGCATCTGTATTTCGTTTGCTAGGTCTACTACCAATTCTAGCGTTTGCATAATACTTAAGTGTGGTCATCTTCTCTATATAGGGCAAGAACTTTTCGTGATTCTTAAGCTCATCGTATTTCAAAAAACTTAATTCACTTAATTCTTCTATAAGGTTTCTATCTTCTGTTGAAATTACTGATTCATCACCATACAAAAAGTTATGAAGTCCAGAAGTGACTAATTGCTCAGCATTAAATCGAAATTTATCCTTTGTACCATAGGTACTCGTAATCGTTTGACCTTGTATTGTTAACTGCAACTCATTATTAGCAATAGTACTACCTTGCGATGCGTAAAAACGATGTGTTTTACCTCCTCCTCTAGCTGGAGGTCCTCCTCTACCATCAAAAAATGTTGCTTCAATATCATATTTTTTACAAACATTCGAAAGCGTTTCTTTAGATTTATAAATTGACCAATTCGCTTTTAAATACCCTCCATCTTTGGTACCATCAGAAAAACCAAGCATGATCGTTTGCTTCTTTCCTCTTCTCGCTAAATGTTCTTGATATTCTTTAAGTTCAAACAGTTGTGTCATAATTCTTTCAGAATTTGACATCCCATTCATTGTTTCAAAAAGCGGGATGATATCAAAATCTAATTGTTTGCCATTATGTATCCAGCGCTGCAATCCGTATACAAAAAGCACAGAAAAAATATCTTCAGAATTGCTAATAATATAACGATGACATCCTAATTTACCATTTCTTGTCTGTAGTTCGTCAAGCTGAGCGATGTTTTGAATTGTATCTTGAACTATTGGACTCGCTTTAGAAAAGTCTCCAATTTTTATCTTCTTATTGACTAAAAGTTCGATGAGTTCATTTTCTGGCAATTCACTTAAAGATTCTTTTATAATATTGTTTTCTTTTAGCAGAAAAGTTACCGTATGTTCATGTATATCATGATTTTGACGTATGTCTAAAGATGCAAAGTGGTTCTTAAATATATTTACTTTAAATTGAATTTTTCTTAGATCCTCAAGATATATACTTTGATAATTATTGATAATCTTAACTTCAATAGCTTGTAATGTCTTAAGAATTTCTGAATAGGAAATACTATATTCAGCATTAAACATTGCCTTATATAGATTTTCTCGTAAGGATGTTAATTGCTCATCCACTCCCTTAAATGTCATTTTTGATGCTAACCTCTTTACATCATGGTAGTAACATTTCATAAGTGTCATTCTAAGAGCATCAGACACATCTTTCGTTGTTTGATGTGTAACAAAAGGATTTCCATCTCTATCGCCACAAGGCCAAAAACCTAAATTGATAAGCTCAGGATTATTGAAACCTGCTATTGTAGTACTTAAATCATAATATAAATCGCCTAAGGCATCATAATAATAGTAGCGGCATATGTGCAAAATATTCATAGCTTCATCAAAGGGTGTAGGGCTTTTAGAATTAACTAACGAAGTAAGAGAAAGCTGATTTAATAGGGCGTCAACACCTTCTATATTACTATTGGTTACTTGCTCTCTGAGTTTAGATATAATATTTAATACAGCAGGTGTATAAAACTGTGTAGGATGTGCCGTTAAGACAATACGAACTTTAAAAGCATTTAGTTTTTCTAATAGTTCTTCTCTCTTATCTTGATTACTATTTTGAGAGATCATATCTCGAACTCTTAAAAAAGTATCATCTTCTAACTCTTTTGCTTTAGTAGCATCTTCAATACTATCAAACAATACTATTTGTCGCTCGACATATTGAATAATTTTAAACATAAAAGACAAAGTATCTTCTCCTATAGTATCAGGATGATTTTTTATAAAATCATCTAATATTGTTATCGGATCTGTTCCTTTCTCCAGCCTTTTCTTTGCAAATTGACTTAACAATGGTAACAAATGACCTATGTTTTTTGAATTCTGATGCTTCAGGTTCAAAAACATACTATTATAGACTTCATACTTTTTGTTAACGTCCATTTTCATAGATACACCACTAATTATAATTGATTAAAAGATAAAGTTACGCATTAATTAGGTCGCCTGTTCCTTTGGTAGGCAGACTAGATTCACCCATTAAATACATATCAACTTGTCTCGCCGCTTCTCTACCTTCAGAAATAGCCCATACAATCAATGATTGTCCTCTCCGCATATCTCCAGCGGTAAAAATATGAGGAATATTTGTTTGGTATTTCCCATAATCGGCTTTATAGTTTGAACGATTATCAGTTTCAATACCTAGTTTATTAGCTAATGTATTTTCTGGTCCCGTAAATCCTAATGCTAACAATGCTAAATCACAGGGCCATACTTTCTCAGAATCTGGTTTTTCAATTAATTGAGGGCGCTCACCTGGTTTTGTTTTCCATTCAACTTCTACCGTTTTTAAGCCTGTTAATTCACCTTTTTCATTCGTAATGAATTCTTTTGTGTTTATTAACCAATTACGTTCACACCCTTCTTCATGTGAAGAACTGGTTTTTAACTGTAAGGGCCAGAATGGCCAGGGCGTTGTTGAGCTTCTATCTTTAGGAGGCTTCGGCATAATCTCAAAATTTGTTACCGATTTCGCACCATGTCGATTAGAGGTGCCAACGCAATCTGACCCAGTATCACCACCTCCAATAACAATAACATCTTTATTTTTAGCACTAATGAGCTCTCCTGCATAAGATGCATCAAATAATGATTTCGTTTGTTGGGTTAGAAAATCCATTGCTTGCACCACGCCTTTACTTTCTATTCCTTTTACAGGAAGGCTTCTGCGCACTGTAGCACCACCGCATAAAACCACGGCATCAAACTCATTTAGTTTAGCTGCGTCATAATTTACACCAACATTCACATTTGTTTTGAAGAGTATTCCTTCTTCCTTAAGAATACTAACTCTTCGGTCAATAATCTCTTTTTCTAATTTAAAGTTTGGGATACCATAACGTAATAAACCACCTATTGCATCATCTCTTTCGAGTACTGTGACTGTATGACCCGCTCTGTTCAGTTGTTGGGCTGCTGCCAATCCTGCAGGACCAGAGCCTACCACAACTATAGTTTTATCGGTACGTTTTTTTGGCGGTTGTGAATAAATCCATCCTTCCGCGAAAGCACGCTCCACAATTTGCTTTTCAATATTCTCTATTGAAACAGGACTGTCAATAATACCCAATACACAGGCTTTTTCACAAGGTGCAGGGCAAAGGCGTCCGGTAAATTCAGGAAAATTGTTAGTGGAATGCAAAATTTCTGAAGCTATTTTCCATTCGCCTTTGTGCACCAGATCATTAAAATCGGGTATCAAATTACCGAGAGGGCAACCGCTATGACAAAAAGGAATACCACAATCCATACATCGAGCCCCCTGCTTCTTAATATCTTTTTCTTTTAAAGGCACCGTAAACTCTTTATAATTATTTACGCGCTCTTTAACTGCTATATTAGATTCATCTTGTCTCTTGTAGTGTTTAAATCCTCCTAACTCACCCATATCTTTATGCTGTTAATTGTTCAATTTTAGCTTCATTAGCCAATCGTTCTAAGGCCTTTTTATAATCTACTGGGAATACTTTGACAAAATGATTTGCATTGTTATCCCAATTGCTTAAAATCTGTTCAGCTAAATTACTATTGGTGTATGCTGCATGATTTTCAATCAATTGCTTGAGCTCTTTCTTATCTACCTCGGTTGGTTCTTCTAATTCTACCATTTCTAGATTACACAAACCATTGCTGAACATCTGATCCTTGTCATAGATATACGCAATACCACCACTCATACCCGCAGCAAAATTTCTACCGGTTTTACCGAGCACTACAACTTTACCTCCTGTCATATATTCACAGCCATGATCGCCTACTCCTTCTACAACCGCCGTAATTCCTGAATTTCTTACCGCAAAACGTTCACCTGCAATACCATTAATATAGGCTTCACCAGCAACAGCACCATAGAAACACACATTTCCGACAATGATATTATCTTCAGCAACAAAATCGGCTTCATCAGGTTTCTTAATAATGATTTTTGCACCAGAAAGTCCTTTACCTAAATAGTCATTGGTTTCGCCTTCCACTTTTAACGTAATACCTTTAGTCGCAAAAGCGCCAAAGCTTTGCCCTGCAGATCCTTTAAAACTTAATCGTAAGGTATCATTGGGTAAACCTTCTTCACCATGAATTTTAGATATCTCATTACTAATAATAGCACCTACCGCTCTATCTGTATTATGTATTCTATAACTTAAATCAGTTTCGGTCTTGTAATTGATAGCCAATTTAGCATCATGCAAAATGCGCATATCTAATACATTATCAAGATTGTGATTTTGTATTTCAGTGTTAAATAAAGGAGCTTTTCCTTCAACTTTTGGTTGATATAAAATGGCAGACAGGTCGATACCCTTCGCTTTGTAGTGATCTATAGCCGTATTTGCATTAATCTTATGCACTTGCCCAATCATTTCATTTAATGTTCTGAAACCTAACTGTGCCATAATCTCTCGCAATTCTTCTGCAACGAAATACATGAAATTAATCACATGTTCGGGAGTTCCTTTAAAGTTTTTACGCAATTCAGGATCTTGAGTTGCAATACCTACCGGACACGTATTTAAGTGACACGCACGCATCATAATACAGCCAGATGCTACTAGCGGTGCAGTTGCAAAACCAAATTCTTCAGCACCTAACAAAGCAGCAATCGCTACATCTCGACCCGTTTTTAGTTGACCATCACATTCTAAAACTACCCTTCCTCGCAAGTTGTTTAATACTAATGTTTGCTGCGCTTCAGCAATTCCCAACTCCCAAGGTAGGCCAGTATGCTTTAGTGAGGTCAAAGGGGAGGCTCCAGTACCGCCGTCAAATCCTGATATTAAAATAACATCGGCTTTGGCTTTGGCAACTCCAGCAGCAATAGTACCAACACCTACTTTCGAAACTAATTTTACATTAATTCTCGCTTCCCTATTCGCATTTTTCAAATCAAAAATAAGTTGAGCTAAATCTTCAATAGAATAAATGTCATGATGTGGTGGTGGGGAAATCAACCCAACATAAGGGGTAGAATTACGCACTTCTGCAATCCATGGTAATACTTTTTCTCCAGGCAACTGACCACCTTCTCCAGGCTTGGCACCTTGCGCCATTTTTATTTGTATTTCTTTGGCATTGGTCAAGTAATTACTAGTCACACCGAATCTACCAGAAGCTACCTGTTTAATCGCACTATTTTTCCAATCACCATTGGATAATTTTTTGAATCTATTTTTGTTTTCACCACCTTCACCCGAATTACTTTTGCCACCGATACGATTCATAGCAATTGCCAAATTCTCATGTGCTTCTTGGCTAATAGAACCATATGACATTGCTCCTGTTTTAAAACGCTTCACAATCTCAGTCCAAGGTTCTACATCGTCTATCGGTATTGGATCAAGGTTATTAAATTCAAATAAACCTCGTAAGGTCATTAAATTTTTACTTTGCTCGTTTATGGTCTGTGCATATACCTTATAACTTTCCTTATTCTTACTACGAACAGCTTGGTGTAATTTTGACACTGTGGTGGGATTAAACATATGCTGTTCTCCATTTCTTCGCCATCTATAATCACCGCCTATTTCTAAAGGCAATACATCTTTTACATCTGTCTTTGGAAATGCTTTTTCATAACGCTTGGTTAAATCTTTATCAAGTACATATAAACCAATACCGCCTATTCTTGAAGGGGTATTCGGAAAATATTTTTGTGTAAATGCTTTTTTAAGTCCTAAGATTTCAAAGATTTGAGAGGCTCTATATGAATGCAGAGTAGAAATACCGATCTTATTCATAATCTTCAACAAACCTTTTCCTATGGCCTTATTAAAATTTTGCACCGCCTCGTCAGCATCGACATCTTGAATTACACCTTCCTTTACCTGATTACGGATAATTTCATTTACTAAATAGGGATTGATAGCACTGGCACCGTAACCGAATAAGGTAGCAAAATGATGCGGCTCCCTAGGTTCAGCAGTTTCTAAAACAATTCCAAATTTTGATCGTTTACCTAATCTATTCAAGGAATGATGCACATACGAACAAGCTAGTAATGCTGGTATTGGAGCTTCTTCTTTGGTAACACCTCTATCAGATAAGATAATAATATTAGCACCTTCTGTAACTGCTTTTTCTGTTAGAATTAAAATATCATCTAACGCTCTCTCTAATCCATTTACTCCTTTATCTATAGGATATAAAATTGGAATAGAAGCTGCCTTAAAATCAGGATGCTCTATATTTTTTATTTTATCTAGATCATCGTTAGAAATTACCGGATTTTGAATGCGTAGCTTTTTAGCTTGCTCTGGAATAATATCAAATATATTTCTATCCTCTCCAATAGCTAAACTGATATCAGTAATGATTTCTTCTCGAATACCATCTAAAGGAGGATTCGTTACCTGAGCAAATAATTGTTTAAAATAATTATACAATAGCTGAGGCCTATCAGACAATACAGCTAAGGGTGTATCTGTTCCCATAGAACCAATGGCTTCTTTCGCCTTTTTAGCCATAGGATTAATAATCGTGGTAACATCTTCCGAGGTATAACCAAATAATCTCAGTCTTGTCTTATAGTCTAAAGCTTCTATAGGACATTTATTACCAGTATTGGGTACTTCTGCCAATGGCAATGTATGCTCATTGACCCATTTTTTATAAGGATGTCTCGAAACAATTTCTTTTTTTATTTCTTCATCTTCAATAATTCTACCAGCATTCATATCCACTAAAAACATTTTACCAGGTTCTAATCGACCATGCTTTACAACATTTTCTGGTTTGATGTTTAGCACACCAATTTCTGAAGACATAACAACATTTCCGTCTTTTGTAACTGTATATCGTGAAGGGCGTAAACCATTTCGGTCTAATAGCGCACCAATATAATTGCCATCTGTAAAGGGTACAGATGCGGGTCCGTCCCAGGGTTCCATAATGCAAGAATTATATTCATAGAAGGCTTTTTTATCTTCGTTCATCGTTTGATGTTTTTCCCATGCTTCTGGCACTAGCATCATCATTACTTCGGGTAAAGATCGGCCCGTCATTAATAATAGTTCGACGACCATATCCATACTTGCAGAATCAGATTTTCCTTCTAAAACAATGGGAAATATTTTTTTGATATCGTCTCCAAATAAATCGCTATCCATGAGTTCTTGCCGTGCTTTCATACGACTCACATTTCCACGAAGTGTATTAATCTCTCCATTATGACACATATATCGAAATGGTTGCGCTAAATCCCACGAAGGGAATGTATTTGTTGAAAAACGCTGATGCACTAATGCCAATCTTGTTACTACATCGGGCTCTTTTAGGTCAATATAATATCTACCAATATCTTCTGGCATTAAAAGTCCTTTGTAAATAATGGTAGTTGTTGAAAAACTTGGTAAGTAAAAATAATTTCGTTCAGAAATTTTCGATTTTTCAATGGTGTGCTCAGCTATTTTTCTAGCGGCAAAAAGCTTAGCATTAAACTCAAAATCTGTTAAGGTATTTGAACTTTTCGTTACAAAAATTTGTTTTGCTTTAGGTTCTGTTTTACCAGCAATTTTTCCTAACGTACTTGTGTCAACGGGTACATCTCTCCAGCCTAATATTTTTAAATTTTGTTTCTTTAACTCTTCTTCGAATACTGAAATACAATAAATCTGCTGGTTGTAACTTTTTGGAAGAAACACCATTCCCACTGCATATTCGCCAATTTCAGGCAAATCAAAATGACAAACACGTTTAAAATAGTTATGAGGAATGTCAATTAAAATACCAGCACCATCACCTGTTTTTCCATCTGAACTTACAGCACCTCGGTGTTCTAACTTTACCAAAATCTCTAAGGCATTATGTATAATCTCATTTGACTTTTTCCCATGCAGATTACAAATGAATCCAGCCCCACAATTATCTCTTTCAAACTCTGGTAAGTACAAACCTTGCTGTTTCATATTTATTAAATTAAGTTCACAAAATTATGTTTTTTGTTGTTAAAAATTCAAGAAATTTAAGTTTTTGATGAAAGAAATGCTATACTATAAAATAAACGATGTATATATTTCAATATCGATATTTTAGGCAGGGTAAAAATGTTATATCCTTAAAATAGGAGCATAAAAAACCAACACTGATCTTACAGAAGCAAGACCATGCTGACTAGTATCAAAAAAATTATCTCTAAATATAACTAACTTCTAGTGTTCATTCATCCTAAAATCTGGATACGCCGCATTCATACCATGTTCATGTTTATCTAAACCTTCTAACTCTTCTTTTTCAGAAACTCGAATACCCACTGTTTTTTTTAGTATAAATATGATAAGAAAAGAACTTACAAGACAAATGGCAGCGTATGATAACACTCCAACTAATTGACTCATAAATTGAGCTCCTCCAGCAAGATTACCAAAAATACCAACAGCTAATGTTCCCCAAATTCCACAAATTAAATGTACAGCAATAGCTCCAACAGGATCATCTAAGTGTAGTTTATCAATAAAACTCACACCTAATACAATAATAGCACCTGCTATACCTCCAATAAGTACAGCATCTGTAGGACTCATTTGGTCTGCACCTGCAGTAATTCCCACTAAACCACCAAGAATACCGTTTAAAAACATGGTAAGATCTAAGTTTTTATAAAGAATGGTCGATACCATAAAGGCAATTACACCGCCTGCTGCTGCTGCCAAACATGTGGTTACTAAAGTTAATGAGGTTAATGCGGGGTCTGCAGATAAAACCGAACCGCCATTAAAGCCAAACCAGCCTAACCAAAGTATTAATACACCAGCCGTAGCTAGAGGAATATTATGACCAGGTAATGCCTGCGGTTTACCATTTTTAAACTTACCAATTCTAGAACCTAATAACCATACGGCCACTAAAGCGGCCCATCCACCAACTGAATGCACTAATGTAGAACCTGCAAAATCATAAAACGGTATTTCTCTCATTTGTAAGAAACCACCACCCCATTTCCATGAGCCAACAATTGGATAAACAAGTCCTACATAAATTACTGTAAATACCATAAATGGTCCTATTTTCATGCGCTCAGCTACTGCACCTGATACAATCGTTGCTGCAGTGGCTGCAAACATCCCTTGAAAAAGGAAGTCTGTCCAATAAGTATATCCTTCATTATAAGCTAGATCTAAACCACCTTCTGCAGTCAATGGTGAATCTAAACCAAATCCTGCAAAACCAAAAACCCCAGCGGATCCTTCTGTAAAACCTGGATACATTAAATTAAAGCCTACGAGGCAGTAAAGTAAGAGCCCAACTGTGATAATAAAAATATTCTTAAATAAAATATTAATTGTATTCTTCTGTCTCGTCAATCCTATTTCAAGGAGGCCAAAGCCCATGTGCATAAAAAAAACGAGTGCCGTACAGATCATCATCCATACATTATTTGTTGTTAATAACTCCATAATTCGTATTGATTGCTATTTTTATTTGAGGGTTTGCCCGCCTTTTTCTCCTGTTCTTATTCTATAGCACTCTTCAATATCTGACACGAAGATTTTACCATCACCTACTTCACCAGTGGCAGCTGCACTTATAATGGCTTTTATTGTAACTTCTTCGAAGTCGTTATTGACTACGATTGATAGATATCTTCTTTGTATATCGCTGGTACTATAGGTAACACCTCTGTACACATGTCCTTCTTTTTCATTACCAAGACCTGTTACATCCCAGTATGAGAAGAAGTTTACACCAACTTCATGCAATGCGGCTTTTACTGCACTGAATTTGGATTTTCTAATAATTGCTTCTACTTTTTTCATTGTATATAATTGAGTTAAATTTTAAAATGTATAGATAGCGGCTAATGTAAATGCTGCTAAGCTTTTTGTTGGATCAGCATCTGAATTCACAAAAATTTCTTCAGAATTATTGTCTAGACGAAATTCAGGCTTTATGATTAGATTGTCTATTGTATAGCTACCTGTTAAGGTTACAGCGAACACACTATCATCTTCACTTTCTTCTGCAAACAAGTCATAGTCTCCATGTTCAGCAAAATATTCACCTCGTAAACCAATGCTAAAAGCATCGGAAGTTTTTAATTGTGGATATAACGCTGCACCATAAAAACCAGCACCGTCATTATCATTATATGCAGCATTGATTCCTAAGAAAAAGTCATCAGACACATCAAATCCACCCGTGTAATCAATTTCAAAACCTAAACCACCGTTATTACCACTATCGTAATAGAGATTTAAGTATTGACCAGCATACCCTAACTGAGCTCCAAATGAATACTCACCTGTTGTAGACGTATTGTTAGTATCCCATGGATTCATAACAGCAAGCATCAAGCTAAAATCTTCAGATAAAACAAAATCAGCCTTTAAACCTAAGTGTGAAAATGGACCGTTTGAAAACAAATATGAAGTGCTGTAGTTAAAGTTTGATGCTGGAGCAATAACTTCATAACCTAAATAGGTATTCCATCTACCAAATGTTAATTTAGTACTTTTAGAAACGCTCCAGTAAACATATGCTTGATTTACAATACCATCGATAATATCATTACTAAAAGTTGCACTTGCTCCCCTTGAACCGACAACTAGATCAAGAACTGCCCCCACTTTTTCTCCTTCATATGTAGCCATAAGATTTCCCATACCAAACGCAAAACCTGTTTGATCTGCAAAAGCGGTTCCGAATGATTGTCCCGTATCATCAGAGTTAGTTAAGTAAGTTTGATGGTAGGCATCAACACTTCCGTCAAATGAAAGTTTCTTTTTTTTCTCTTTTTTTTCTTCTTGTGTATAACTAATTAAAATTAGTAATACAGCTAAGGGTATTTTTATTCTCATCATAACTTAATTTTTAACAATTAAGACACAAATATTTATACAAAATATGATATAGCCAAATTTTCAGTAGGGTTAAGTCTCAAAATTTATATTATTTTAGAAACATAACCTCAAAAAAATAGGGGTTAAAATTTTTATATGATAAATATGATGATTTACATCCTTATAAAAAATAGGGGTATGTAAAAAAAAAGGTGTGAAATTTGTTATATTGGTAAAAATGCATTTCTTTAAAAAAAGTAACGAAATATTCTGTCAAGGACTTTTACTATTTAAACTACTGATACTACCTTTTTTTAAAAGGTAGTACGATTGAACCTTCAGCTAATGACCTGTTAAACGTAGTTCTTCTTTGCGAATGAAAGAATAATAAATTTGAGAATTAGATCAATATTAGTTTAGTTATCTCAAATTATTGTTTGTCAACTAGGTAGCGTAGCTACCGTTAGTTGTTAAATTTATTAGATTGAGAATTCAAGAAGTAGAATCAAATTACTTTTAGCTTACTGTTATCAGTAGTCTAGCACTTTGTACGAGTAAGCTATATGGGTTAAATTGAAATTGCGTTGAGCAATTTGGTCTAGCAGGTCATTATTCAGCAATTTAGTAAAAGACGCATTGTTTGAGATCTTTAGCGATCAACGCGGATTTGACTCCCGCGTAGCGGGATTGTTGAATAACGGTATCGGCTCGTATGTTTAGTGCGGGAATAGTGAAGTAGTAGCTATCTGTTTTTGGAACATTAACACAGTCCTTGGGTTAAGAAAAATAAATACGATTGGCATACAACAAGCAAACAAGGTTATGCACATGGTCACTATGGCGTGTACCTTTAAAAAGTATCTCAAATTCATTTAAAAACTGGTAAAAAGTGAGCAGGGACAAGGCTTTTACAAAATTGGTCAAAATTGACTCTGCAAAACCTCATGCAAGTGATTTTTAGCTATCCTAAAATGACTTGAAATGACTCTATGAAGATTGATTTTTAAGAAATTTAAGGGCTTGTGCAACGGTTACCGTTGTTGGGAGGCACTGGTTTTTAATTCATTCCTTTTGCCCCAATAGTATATTGCAAAACCAATTGCGACAATTGGTAGTACAATTCCAAATTCGTCCATATAATAAGCTGTATTTCCTGTATCTTCCGTCAAAGGGGTGAAAATACTTTGAATAAATAGATTATGACTTCCATGAAGTATTACAGCAGTCCATAAGCTTCCAGATTTCATGCGAAACCACGTGTATACAAAACTTATACTGATTATCAATACCATGAAGCATGGCATTGCAAACCAAGATGGTGTTCCACTATTATAATCTGCAAACAATAAAATTGGCAGATGCCAAACACCCCAAATAAGTCCAGTAATCAAGGAAGTTTTTGTAAAACCTTGACTTTTATAGAGCTCTGGCACCAAAAAGCCACGCCAACCAATTTCCTCTCCTAATGCGGACGACATACTACCGATTATACCAAAAACTCCAACAAAAAGGAAGTATAGTACTATGTTAAATCCATTGCTAATTTCGCCAAGTCCAAATGATTTTGTTATCCAACTTACCGTTTCTTCATTGTAAAATTTTCCCCAACCAAAACTCCAAATAATTATATAGGCAATAAATGCATATAATAATGGAATCAAATAACTTTTAATCTGATATTTTGTCTTTCCCCACTTCCAGCCTAAATCAGAAATGTTTCTCTTCAAGATTTTCATCGTAATCAAGGCAGAAATCCCAGGACACCACATAAGTCCCATTACATATTGACCAGCTCCTCCGCCTAATTTTCCAGAATATATAATGAGGAAGTAGAAAATTGCGCTTAATGCAAAAGTGATTGAAAGAAATATTCCAATTGGCTTAAATTTATTCTCAGTTTGAACTTTCACAATTATTTGGTTTAGTTTATATCAACTTGTGCCTAACGGCTCTGTATAGAGCCATTGCTAGCTCTCGTTTTTTTCTTTCATTTTCAGGAAATTCAATGGTGTCATAACGGCAATTGAAGAGTTTCTGTAATCCTTTATGTTTCTAGTAATTATTACATCCAAATCTTTTATTGTTAGAGCAGAAGAATATTGAATAGAGTCTTCATAATCTGCAAAATTATTTTTTAATGCTTGAATAATCTCTTTTTTAGTCGTTCCAACAATTTCAGTCATTTCGGTTAATGTCTCAACAATTTCGAGTGTCTTTTTATGTCCTAAAAATCTTCTAACGATATAATAAATGTTATTGATACTTATTGCCGATAAATATATCTTTATATTCCCTTGTTCATTAAGTTCAAAAAGTTCACTTGCAGGATTTGCGTGAGGTTCTCTGTCTGTAAAAAAATCAATAACTACGTCCGAATCTATAAAAAGTTTATACTCCATATTTTTTTGAAAGTTCTTCGGTTAAAATTTGCTTGTAGTCAAGGTCGTTTTCAGCTTTAATAATTCCTCTTAGTTTTCTAACTTTTGGTGAAAGTTGCTTTTCTTTGAGTTTAATTCTTTCTACAGTCACAAATTTGAAATAGTTTTCTACCATTTCAGAAAGGCTTTGTCCTCTCTCTTTTGCATATTTCTTTGCAATTTCGATGACCTCTTTTTCTATTGTCAATGTTAATTTAGTATTCATACCATTTTCTTTTGGATAAATATACGTGTTTATTTATGATTTTAAAACACGTATCATTTTTTAAATGAGAACTAATGGCTTCGGCTATGGCAAGTAGGGCGGTCGGGAAGTACCGGCCATTCCGTCTCTGCCCTTAGCCGGATCTTTTGGGTTCGTATTTATAAATGCTGAATCCAAGAGATTCGGCGATTCTCGCAAATTGGCCCAGGCCAATGGACATAGAGTTTTACGCCCTATTTGCTATAGCCATTGTTACCACACGTAATTTTCCTCTATTTGCTTTTTTAGTTGTTCCGTTTTTGACGGGTAGCTTGCATGTTCGTTTACAACCTTTCCATTCTCGTCCACTAGTAAGTATCTTGGATAGGCAAATCCATTTTTTCCGAACCTTTCATGTATGTCCGCTAATAGCTTTTCATTTGTAAAGACGTGTTGTCCTTCCAATTCATAAAACTCTATCATTTCATTCCAAACGTTTTTCTTGCTGTTCTTTCCCTCACAAATGTAAAGAGTTGTTACTTCCTTCGATTTTAGGAGTTCTGCATACTTATCTTTCTGCTGAAACTCTTTCTTACAAGGACTGCACCAGGTGCCCCAGATATCAACGAATACCTTTTTGCCTTTAAGAGTTTTAATAAGTTCATCAAAGGTGTTTATGCTATTATAGCCCTCGACGAACCCAATTTTTTTATTGCCTATTGATTTTTCAATTTTTTTATGGAAATCAACGATGGGTTGTACGGTAGTGACCAGAAAGTCGGAATAATTATTATTAGGATATTCCTGTTCGAACTCCTCGAATAATGTTATTAATTCTTTCGAGTTTTCTTTATTCCAAAAACTGTTGCTTAAGATGTAGGTGGCATAATAGTATTCCAACGCCGGTCCGTTAAGATATTTTTTAGCTTCGTTAATATTGTATGAATGCATTTTCCCTTGTTCATGCAAGTCCTTCAATTTTTCGGAATCATAGGTTTTGGTAATATATTGATTGTACAGTATATAGTTTTGCATAAAAGGAAATGCCCAAGGGGTTCGAATGCTGAACTCCCCTTCTTCTGATGTCAGATTGAACTCTTTTCCCCAAAGGTTTGCTATTTGGGTGTTTTTTATTTCTTCTCCTTTTGGTCCGATATCGTATTTGTTGGAGAAGATCGCCCCTTCTAAAGCCGAATAATAATATTCTCTGTCCAACTTTGTCAAGTCGTAGAAATCTTTAGAAATTAGTTTCTTCTCCAATTGTTCATTGAAGATTTCTATTTCATTTTCTTTTAAGGTTTTTATTTTGGAGGATATTGATGGTAAAATCGAATCTTTCAGTAATTCATTATCTGTAGTAAGCACATAAAAATCAGGGAGAGGAAATGAGTTGTACAATGTTTGTGCATTATTGCTTTTTCCTAGAATCTTGAATTTTTCCTTTTTTGAGTTTAGATGAAATTCCACCTTGTAAGTCCCGCTAGGTTCAATCAGTAATACTCCGGCAGCTTGTTTCGGCACATATAAAGTGATAAAGGCAGGATAGTCTGTCTTTAAGGAAAATTCGAAATTTCCTAAAGAATCAATATTCGTAGATTTTTTCGCTCCATAAAACCAAGCTCCATTTACCGGAATGGTATGTTCGACTTTCTCAGGAATATTTCCATATATTTTCCCCTTCACAGTTACTTCGATGTTATTTTTTGGGCTTCTTGAACAGGCAATAAGTCCTATGGTTAAAGCTAACAAAATTGTTTTTTGAATTTTCATTTTGTTGGTA
>NZ_JBWQOJ010000011.1:0-80338 GCF_056591795.1 Maritimimonas sp. 2210JD6-3
GGTCAACTCTAGCATACAGTGGTAATTCATCACAAGCTAGAACTGCATTTTGAGCAAATGAAATTTCTTCTTGGGTAGGCTGATATTCATGAACCGAACCACCAAAATCGTCTTGTACTCTAAAATCACCTTGTTTGGCAATTTTTAATACAGCATGTGTGTAAATGCCTCCCATAAGCATTAATGATTTTTCACCTTCAGTCACAATATTATGCTGAAAAGGTTGTAACATCATAGGTTCATTTGCTATGAGTTTCGTAAATATAGCTTCGTGTTCTGAAATAGTTTCTGATGTAAGTTTATACGTATGACGAGCAGCACCCGAGAAAACAGGTTTTAATACAGTTTCTGAAAAGTTATTTTCGGTATGTAATTCTTCAAGCGATTTTTCACTTCCTTTTTTAATAAAAAGTGTGGGAGCACAGTGTATTCCTTTATTTTCTAAATCAATAAGATAACGTTTGTCAATATTCCAACGTATAAGATTTTCTGAGTTAATCATTTTCGTTTGCATACTAACGCGCTCTATCCAATCTGAGAATTCATTGAATCTGTCAAAATAATCCCAAGTAGATCTAAATAGAACATACTCTGTTGTTGACCAATCAAAATTGGTATCATCCCAAGATAGACGTGTTACCGTTAGCCCTAGTTTTTCAAGCGCATCTTGAACCAATTGATCTTCAAGTAGTACATTTTTGTTATACGCATTGATTTCTTTTGGGTTCACATAACGTCGATCTGTGAGTATGACAACATCGTAGTTTTTCATGACGGCAAATTAAAGATTTTTTCGAAACAGTGATTGCTATTTATTCTGTTCATAATAATCTATAATATGTTTCGGGATCTCAATGCCATTTGGTAATTCTGGATCAGAAATTGGGAATTCAGCAATTTGTTTTAAAGGAACTAAACCCGCCCAAATAGGTAAATTATAATCTTCGGGTTCATCATTCACACCAACATCTCTTACTTTTGCTGACGCAGTTTCTATAGTAAATTCAATCACTATTGTTCGGTCTAGCTCTTTTTGATACATGGGTCTAAGTGATTTCCAATGGTTTGGTACCATAGTATCTACAATCAGTTCTAGAAAATGAGCTTTGCTAGCGTCATCTTCTACTTTTTTTGTGGTTCCGAATAAGGTTGCAGATCTATAGTTTACTGAATGATGTAAGCCAGATCGAGCTAATACTAATGCATCTAAATGCATAACCGTAATAGAAGTTTTTTTAGCTTCTAAAATTGATAATAACATTCTATTTGCGGTCGAGCCATGTAAGTAAATCTTATCATTTACTTTAGCATATGCCATAGGTATAGAGACTGGATAACCATCATATATATAGCCTACATAACATAAGAACCCCGCGTTAAGAATCTGATTTATTTTTGCAACATCATAGGTTGCGCGATTGGCACCTCTTTTTACACGGTTTAATTTAGATTTTGGATATTCTTTCATGTTTTTGATAATAATAATTATTTTGATAGGCCTTAAAATCTAGATTTTCTGAGTTAGCTAACACATGCTTAATCCATGCTTTGCGCTCGTGGTAAAAGACTTCCAATTCCCAAATACAAACCAATTGTTTCGGGTTATAAATTGAAGAGATAATTTTTGTTGGTGATTTAAAATCTGAAAAATAGATATCAGTCTCAATCATATTTTCACCAGTCCACCAGCTTAATAATATAAGAACACCTTCTCGTGCTTCATGAACTATTAAAAAGGCATGCCTATGAGTAGTTATAGTTGATTTTCGGACTTTTTCAAGCCAATCAGGTAAAGTTTCTAAACAAGTATTTAATGTAACCGTAGATTCAAAATTACTTCTATTCGTTATGGTATAGACTTTTGTATCAAAACCAGTTGAGCCAACCGTTTTAATAAATTCAATTTTTCTATGTTCGTATTGCTCAAACTCAGGTTTCATCGTTTTTCTGGTAATATATTTCTTAATGTATCAGAAAGTTTCTTGGTCTTTTCTAAATCTTTAGGTTTATAGATTTTTTTAGAAGAGCTAGGGTATTTTTCTAACATTTTTGATGGTCGAATGGGGCGTTTTACAAAATTACCACCACAACTTGGGCATACATTTTTAAACAACTCTATAGCGCATGTTGTACAATAGGTACACTCAAAAGAGCAAATCATTGCATCAGTTGAGGTGTTGGGTAAGTCTTTGTTACAGTGTTCGCAATTGGGTCGTAATTCTAACATGTTACAAGTATCTTTCTTTTATGATTTCTATGTGCCAGATATCATGACCAGGAATAATAAATGCAGCAGCTCTTGCAGAAAGATCCGAACCGCTTGCATTTCCTATTTGCTTTAGATTTTCATCAGAAAGACTTTTGAGTAATATGATTGAGTTTTCTCTATTGACTTTAAACTCTTCAAGTAAATCAGTGATAGCTTTATCACTTGCGCCAGAAGGACTTATATAAATGTTTTGATCAAAACCTGCTAATGGAGTTTTGTCATGTCTAGCGATGCGTAAGCATCTGTACATAAAGATACGCTCGGTATCAATAAGATGTTGTAAAAGCTCTTTAATTGACCATTTAGTATGCTCGTATCTATAATCTAATTTATCCTTTGGGATGGATGTAAAGAAGTTAATTACAGATTCTTTTCCATTTTCATAGCTTGTGATTAATTTTTCATGCTCAGAAAGTTTATTAATATATCTAGCGTAGTACTCATTAAACTCTGAAGGTTTTAGTGTTGATCTTTTCATTTATTACTTATTTATATTTCAAAAATACTATTTTTATGGACTGTTATTTTCATCCAGAATTCATTTAATTAGTAGTCCAGATGTTTCCTTATAAAACGAGTTTAAAGATCAATAAAAAAAATGGAAGACCTATCTATCTTCAACTGGCAAATCAGCTTATTGAATTAATCAAGGAAAGAAAGTTACCGCCAAATACCAATTTGCCAGGTAGCAGAACAATGGCTGAGTTGCTAGCAGTACACAGAAAGACTATTGTTGCTTGTTATGAAGAGTTACTATTACAAGGGTGGGTTGAGAGTATTCCTAAAAAAGGAACTTTTGTACATAGCAACTTACCAATGCTACAAAAACATGATTTTTTAGATGCTGACTCAGAAATGACTTCTAATGCTTTGGGGTTTACATTTTATAAAGACGAACATCTAAATAATCATCATTATTCAAATAGTGAAGGATTTATAAAGATTGATGATGGCGTTTCTGATGAGCGCTTAACACCAATTGACGAATTAGCCATTATTTATAGAAAAATTGCAGGTAAAAGAAATAGCCATAAGCATTTAACGTATGGATCTACCTATGGTAATGAAAAGCTACGTGAAGTTTTGGTTAATTACTTAAATCAAACAAGGGGGCTAAAAATTAAAAAAGAGCAGCTTTTGATAACACGAGGTAGTCAGATGGGTACCTACCTTGCTGCGCAATTGTTATTACAAAAGGGAGACATTATTATTGTTGGAGAAACAAATTATGTTGCTGCAGACATAACCTTTAAAAATAGAAATGCAACGCTATTACGTGTACCAGTCGATAAGAATGGCTTAGATATAAAAGCGATTGAAGAAGCATTAAAAAACAAAAAAATAAAAGCAGTTTTTGTGACTTCGCATCATCATCATCCAACTACTGTAACGCTTTCCGCTGAAAGGCGCATTCATTTACTTAATCTCGCTAAAGAGCATCATTTTGCGATTATTGAAGATGATTATGACTATGATTTTAATTACAATCACGCACCCATCTTACCCTTGGCAAGTCATGATATTCATGGTAATGTAGTTTATATTGGCTCTGTATGTAAAACGGTAGCACCCGTGTTTAGAATAGGTTATTTGATTGCTCCAAAAGAATTTGTAGAGGAGGCAGCAAGATTAAGAAGAATTATTGATCGGCAAGGGGATGCTTTGTTAGAACTCACTTTTGCCGAGTTTATAAAATCTGGTGATTTAGATAGACATATTAGAAAAGTATTGAAGATTTATCAATCTAGAAGAGATCTTTTTTGTAAACTCTTAGAAGAAGAATTGAGTGAGTATTTTGAATTTACCATGCCAAAAGGAGGAATGGCAGTTTGGGCTACCTTACATAAAAAATACGCTTGGCGAGATGTCTCTAGAGTCGCTAGAGAATTTAATTTAGAGGTAGGTAATTGGCAACGTTATGATATGGCAAATACAAAACACAATTCAATACGAATTGGCTTTGCTACCAAAGATGAAAAAGAAATTGTTGTATTGATTGAAAAACTAAAACAAACAATGAAAGAAATTAGTAAGATGTAAAAATCTTTCTAAACTTTTTTGGTAGTTCATTAGTGATAGAAATTTTTTCCTTTGTAAAAGGATGCTCAAATTCTAATTTAGACGCATGTAAAAACAGTCCTTTTCCTTTTAAAATTAATTCGTTTTTAAAATATTTTTTATCGCCTAAGATAGGATTGCCAATAGCGGTTAAATGCTTTCTTAATTGATGTTTTCTACCTGTACTAGGATTTAATTCTACTAAATTTAAAAATTTAAAACGTTCTGAAACAACGGTCTGTAAAACTTTATATTGAGAAGAAGCATCTTTATTATCTATTTGAAAATCGATGGAGCCGCTATTTTTCATTTTACCTATAGTAACTGCATGATAAACTTTTCGAATTTCTTTATTTTCAAATAATCTATTCAAAGCAATAATACTAGTATTTGTTTTGCCAATTAATAGAAGTCCACTTGTTGGGTAATCTAACCGATGTACAGGTTGTGGCTTTGTGGCATCCTTTAAAGTGCTATTTTTAAGGTTTTGAACTAAAGCATTTTTGATTGTTGCGAACTTATTTCCGCTAACCGAAATTCCGGATGGTTTGTTAATAATTGCCAAATAATCATCTTCAAATAAGACTTCTAAGCTTACGTTAAATTTCCTTAATTGATTACTTACGGATTCTTGGTATAATTCAATGGTTTCTCCACCTTTAATAAACAGCGCTGTTGACGCAATTTTACCGTTTACTAAAACCAACCCTTTTTTTATGGCTTTTTTTAGACTTGATTTTGTAGTTAGTGAATTAAAAATTCCTACACCGTACTCTTGTAATCTCTCTGATTTCTTGTACCTAGGAACTTTATGAGTCTCTATAAGCTGCATTAAAAGCCAACAGCGGTATCATCACCACGTCTATCGGCGCCTCCTTCGAGTGCGCCATCTGGTAAAACTAAAATACCATCTACTTTGCCAATTACAGGAGAGTCTTCTTCATTAATTTTATAACCTAAAGTTTCTAAGCTTTGTGCTAATTCTCTTGAAAAAGAATTCGGTTCCATTCTAATTTCATCGGGTAACCATTGATGATGAAACCGAGGTGCATTCACAGCTTCTTGCATACTCATCTCAAACTCATGTACATTAAGAATGGTTTGTAATACTGAAGTGATAATGGTTGATCCACCAGGGGTACCTACAGACATTAGTAATTGACCATCTTTTTCAACAATGGTGGGCGTCATAGAGCTTAACATACGTTTTTCAGGCACTATACTATTCGCTTCTGCTCCTAAGAGTCCAAACATATTTGGTACGCCAGGTTTGGCGCTAAAGTCGTCCATTTCATTGTTTAAAAAGAATCCTAACTCACTGCAATAAAGTTTAGAACCATAAGCCCCGTTTAAAGTGGTTGTAGCTGAAATTGCATTGCCGAACTGATCTACAATAGAGTAGTGGGTGGTTTCATTACTTTCGACAATTTGAACTTTGCCATGTGAAACATCGGTAGATAGTGTAGCTTTGTCAAAAGAGAAGTCTTGCATTCTTGCTTTTAGATAGTTTTCACTAATGAGTTCATCCTGAGGTATGGTTACAAAATCGGGATCTCCTAGATAATAACTTCTATCGGCATATGCTCTACGTTCAGCTTCGGTAATTACTTGAATTGTTTTCGTTGAATTATGCCCATATTGTGATACATCATAGGGTTCAATCATTTTCATGATTTGTGCCAGACAAACACCACCACTCGAAGGGGGTGACATCGAAATGATCTTTAAATCATCATAGTTAAATGTAACTGGAGTTCTCCATCGAACTTCATATTTTGCTAAGTCTTCTTCTGTAATTATTCCTCCGTTTTCTTGTATAAATTTTGCTAAGGTCTTGGCTGTTTCACCTTTATAGAATCCGTCACGTCCATTTTTTAAAATCCGAGTTAACGTTTTAGCTAAAGCAGGATATTTTATAGTATCATTTTCTTTCCAGTATTTGTCGAATAGAATTGAGTCTTTATTAACTTCTAGAAAATATTTTTGATATTTTTTTATACGACTCTCTTGTTTTTTAGTGACAATAACTCCTCGATTTGCTAAATCTATTGCTGGTTGAATGATTGCTTCAATAGGTAATGTTCCGAACTTTTCATGCACTGCAAAAACTCCCGCAATACTACCAGGAACACCAACAGCTAAAGCACCTAAAGTACTTTTGCCTTGTATTACGTTTCCTTGCTCGTCTAGATACATATCTTTTGTTGCAGCCAATGGTGCTTTCTCGCGATAATCTATAGCGCCTATTTCGCCATTATTTTTTCTATACACCATAAAACCACCACCGCCTAAGTTACCTGCATAAGGATAGGCTACTGCTAAGGCTAATTCTGTTGCTGCCATAGCATCAAAAGCATTACCTCCTTTTCTGAGCATAGCAACACCTATTTTTGATGCTTCGGCTCTTGCCGAAACTACCATTGCTTTGTCAACTATAAGTCCTCTTTTTTTAGCTTGCTTAACAGCTAGTTCTGGCGCGTTTTTACACGCAATTAATGTTACAATCAAAAGGAATAAGGCAAGTCTTTTCATGTGGATAGATCAATTAGTTTTTGATTTGAAAAATCGATTAATTCTTTAAAAAATGAGGTGAATTCTTCTTCAAATTCATTATAAAAAATATTGAGTTCACGCACAGCATTGTTCATGCCCGATTTGTTTTGTGTACGACGATTCATGCCTTCTAATACCTTTGCGATTCCATCAATAGATGCATAGCTAAGTAACCAATTATCTGCAATCATATAGGGCATCATCTTTTGTATTCTAATAGGTAAAATCTCAAAATTAACCTCTAAAGAATCATAAAAGCGATCGACATACTGTGGCAATGGTATTTTAGAATAGTTTACCCAGTTTTTTGCTAAAAAATGATCATAAAGTATATCTACTATAATACCAGAATAATGGCTGTAATTTAGATGTAATCTTTTAGTGCTTTTTCGTACGGTTGGATGCGTATCTGTATAAGTATCAATAGCTCTATGCAATAAAATACCGGTTTGAATTTTTTCGGGATACTTTTTGTATTGTTTTCCACGAATACCATCGGCCATAAAATTACCAATAGTTACCAGTTGGTCATCACCCGATAAGTAAATATGTGCCAAGAAGTTCACATGGTGAAAATAAGAAATAAAAAGAATTTTAAGCTGCCTTCTATGAAGATACTTTTATAATCCGCTTTCTGGATTTACAAGATGCCATCTCATTTTATCGAGTAATTCAATCAGTGTATCTTTTTTACTTGTTTCACATACTACAAATTCATGCCCACCGTTGTTTGTTATTAGTACCGATAAACCTTTACTTTTAACAGCAACGCCTAACTTTTGTAAATAAGAACTTGTCCAATCATTACTTGTAGGGTGAGGTAGTGTATATTTTGAAATATATTGCATCTTTTTAAGCGATTTTCGAGTGTCTTTAGCTTCTTCGCCGTACCCCATTAAACCTTCTCGCATAAGAATTCTATGCATAGCAACTTTAAAATAATCTAATTCGTTATCTGCATTCGTCCATTCTCTTAAGTAGATATTGGGATCTAACACAATTTCTCCTTTAAAATTTTTCTTATCCCAATTTGGTAACGATCTGATGGCATAATCTCTATGCACCATATCAAATTTTTTAGGATCAATAAAAGATAACCATATCTTTTCTACAATTTCTTCGCGCTCTTCTTTGTTATAAAATTTTTCGCCTAATAAATCTACTATTTGTAGTAAATATTCTTTATCAAGAGATAAGCCTTCAAGTTTAGGATTATTCTTTTTATAATCTTTAAGCTTTTTCTTAAATTTTATCTGTGTATAATCAGGCTGCCCCTCTTGCGAATGAGTAGTACATAATATCGCGAATAAAAAAGTTACAAAAAGTACTATTTTTTTCATTTGTGCTTGTTTGTTGCGATTTATAAAAAAACCGCTCATTTGTAGAACGGTTTTTTCGTCGATAAAGTATATATTATCGTAAAAATTAAGGAGTTACTAATTCCCAATCTATTTTCTTGAATAAATCAGTTATTTTTTCTTTTTGATCTAGCTTACAAACGATAATATCGTAGTATCCTTTTGTTACTAAAGCAACAAGACCTTTCTTCTTTAATTCAACATTAGCCTCTTCGAGATATGAATACGCCCAATCATCATCGTCAGGATCTTTAAAATTCAATTCTTTCGTAAGCAATAGTTTATTAAAAGAAGATTTAACTGCTATAGCATCATCACCATGACTTAGCAAGCTATAATGATCTAAAATTTTGTTTAATGCTAGTTGAAAATATTCGAATTCATCGTCATTAACGGTCCATTCTGTTAAATAAGGATTTGGTTCTAAAACCATTTCGCCGTTTGCATTCATTTTACTCCAATTACGATTCGTTTTTACAGCAAAATCTTTATAAACAAAATCAAAGGTTTTAGGGTTAGAAATAGCCAACCAGGCTTTATTAATAATGTCTGTTTTTTCTTTCTTTGTATAAAATGAATCACCAAGCAATTCAATAATTTCAGAAACTAATTTTTTATCGATACCGAGTTCTTTTGTTCTGGGAATCGTTTCTTTGTACTTATAAATAGTACTGCTAAAAGTAACTTTAGAATAATCTGTCTGTCCTTCAGTAGTAAAAATTAAAGCCAAAAATGTTAAGGGGAAGAGTAATTTTTTTACCATATAGTACAATTAGTTATACATCATTTTTTTCATTTTAAAAAATGTCTATCTACATTAACCACAATAGATTAGGTGTAAATGTACAATTTTTAGATTAACTAATTAAACTAAGAAACAAATAGTAATAGATTGTATAAAGGGGTTTCATAGCTTAGCACTGCTAAATTACAAAAAAGAAACCATCTTTTTAGAGATATTTATAAAATGCAAAGATTCGTTAATAATTGGTAGGCTTTTGACAATATAAAGCTTTTGACAAATTAGTTATTTAGCATCACAGGCATTACTAACATGGTCACATTCTCACCATCTTCTAAACCATCAATTGGAGTTAAAATACCCGCTCTGTTCGGAAGTGACATCTCTAGTAATACCTCGTTAGAATTTAGGTTGTTGAGCATTTCGACCAAAAACTTTGAATTAAAGCCAATTTGCATATCATCACCTTCATAATTACATTGCAAACGTTCATCTGCCTTATTCGAGAAATCAATATCTTCAGCCGATATATTTAATGAAGTCCCAGCCATTTTCAAACGAATTTGATGTGTTGTTTTACTTGAGAAGATAGATACTCTTCGCACTGAATTTAAAAAAGTACTTCTATCGAGCGTAAGTTTATTTGGATTCTCCTTCGGAATCACAGCCTCATAATTTGGATATTTTCCATCAATTAATCTACATACTAGAACACTAGTATCAAATGTAAATTTTGCATTAGATTCATTGTATTCGATGGTAACTTCTTCAGTAGATCCACTTAAAATACTTTTCAGTAGTGTAAGGGGCTTTTTTGGCATAATAAATTCGGCTACTTCAGAGGCAGATACATCATCACGAACATATTTTACAAGTTTATGGGCATCAGTCGCAACAAACGTTAAATTTTCTGGTGAAAACTGAAAGAAAACCCCACTCATTACGGGCCGAAGATCATCATTACCAGAAGCGAAAATTGTTTTATTAATAGCAGTAGCTAAAATATCAGCAGAAATTGTGGTTGAGCTTGGTGAATCTAATTCAATAGCTTTTGGGAATTCGGCACCGTCAGCATACGCTAACGCATATTTACCACTATCTGAACTAATTTCAATGGTGCTATTCTCTTCAACTACAAAAGTTAAAGGTTGTTCAGGAAAAGTTTTTAACGTATCTAATAATAGTCTTGCAGGTACAGCTATCGATCCTGATTCATCAGCTTCAACATCTATGGTTGTACTCATGGTAGTTTCAAGATCTGATGCAGATATTTTTAGCTTATCATTACCTAATTCAAATAAAAAATTATCTAAAATTGGTAATGTATTACTACTATTAATTACACCACCTAGTATTTGAAGCTGCTTTAATAATTGTGTACTAGAAACTATAAATTTCATCCTGCTTTTTTGAGTTTTTAAAATAAGTTTACAAATATATTTTATTTCACTGAAGCTGCAAAGTATAAATACTATTCAATTCGAGAAGTTAATAACAATTTGTTAAGGTTTTCATAACAATTCATAAGATGTTGCTTTTAATGTTTAGATTTGCTTTAATCGATTTGATTAGACTAACCATGAAACATTTTATTTCGTTCCTTTTATTAGGGTTGTATATCTCATTATCTTTTGGGCAAAAGCCTGTAACACAGAACCCCTCAGAGATATACGAATCATTACAAAAACTAAATTTTTTAGGTTCTGCTTTGTATATAGCAGCGCATCCAGATGATGAAAATACACGGTTAATCTCATATTTTTCAAACCATCTCAAAGCTAGAACAGGGTATTTGTCGTTAACACGAGGAGATGGAGGGCAGAATTTAATTGGGCCCGAACTAAGAGAATTATTAGGGGTCATGAGAACGCAAGAATTACTAGCTGCACGTCGTATAGATGGAGGTGAACAATTTTTTACAAGAGCCAATGATTTCGGGTATTCAAAACACCCCGATGAAACATTAGCTATTTGGAATAAAGAAGAAGTACTTAAAGATGTAGTTTCAATCATACGAAAGTTTAAACCCGATGTTATTATCAATAGATTCGATCATCGAACACCTGGCACCACACATGGACACCATACATCTTCTGCCATATTAAGCACAGAGGCATTTGATTTAGCGAACAAATCAAGTTTTCAAACCCATTATGGTAGTGTTTGGCAACCAAGACGGTTGTTTTTTAATACATCATGGTGGTTTTATGGTTCTCAGGAGCGTTTTGCTAAAGCAGATAAAAGCAACATGCTAAATTTTGACATAGGTGTGTATTACCCCTTGAAAGGTATGTCAAATAATGAAATTGCTTCGATTGCCAGTAGCCAACATTTATGTCAAGGATTTGGGCGTTTAACTACTAGAGGATCACAAAAAGAATATATTGAGCTTGTTAAAGGTGATATGCCTAAAAATAACAATCCTTTTGAAGGAATTGACACCTCATGGAATCGTATTAAAGGAGGTAAAGCTATTGGAAAACTACTTAATTCAGTAGAAAGTAATTTTAATTTTACAGATCCCACAATCCATGTACCTGATTTAATGAAAGCATATCAGCTCATTAATAGATTAGAAGATGCGCATTGGCGTGAGATCAAACTAAAGCAACTCAAGAACATAATTAGTAGTGTTTTAGGCTTATATATAGAACCCTCTGCTAGCTCAAATTATGTGGTTCCAGGTGATAGTATTGATGTAACTATTGAAGCATTGGTACGAGCTAAAGCGGATGTTGAATTAACTTCAATTCAATTTTCAAATCAAAAGAAACCGATTATACAAAACCTTGGTTTAATAGAGAACAAAAGAGAAATACTCAAGCAACAAGTATTTATCTCACCGAAAAGTAATTATACTACCCCTTATTGGTTAACAAATAAAGGCTCATTGGGTATGTACAGTGTTGAAAATAAAGCCTTGGTGGGCCAACCAGAAACCCCTAGAGGACTTTTGGTTGACTTTAATTTAGAAATAAACAAAACACCAATTACTATAACCAAGCCTGTTGTATATAGGTATGCAAAACCAGATAAAGGCGAATTATATAAACCTTTTGAAATTTTACCACCAGTTTCTGTAAAAGTTGACCATGCTATTATCATTTCTAAACCAAACGAAGCAATTGAAGTAAATGTTACCATAAAGGCGCTAAAAAATGATATAAGTGGTTATGTAGAACTTGAAATGCCTGAAGGTTGGGATAGTCCAAAAATAAAAGATATCAGTCTTGTAAGTAAAGGTGAAGAAAAAATGGTTTCATTTCTAGTAAATTCTTCATCTACCACGGTAAATAATCTTATAAAACCCAAATTTATTATTGCTAATGAAGCCTATGTAGATGAAGTAGTGGAAATAAATTATGATCATATTCCTTCGCAAACTGTATTAGTACCTGCTGAAGTGAGCGTAGTTCGTTTAGATATAAAAAAGAATGGAGAACGCATTGCCTATATTCAAGGAGCGGGCGATAAAATCCCTGAAAGTTTAGGTCAGATTGGGTATCAGGTAGATGAACTTAAAGACAATGAAATAACGGCGGATAATTTGCAAAAGTATGACGCGGTGATCCTTGGTATTCGTGCTTATAACGTAAATGAAAATGCTAAATTTTATCAAAAAGACTTACATGAGTATGTAAAAAATGGAGGTACGCTATTGGTTCAGTATAATACGAGTAGAAGGCAAGTGGTAAAAAAAGTTGCACCTTTTGACCTTAAACTTTCAAGAGATCGCGTTACCGATGAAAATTCAGAAGTTACAATACTTGCTCAGAATCATGAAGTAGTTAATTATCCAAATAAAATAACAAAAACAGATTTTGATGGTTGGGTACAAGAACGAGGCTTGTATTTCCCTAATGAGTGGAGTGATGAATTTGTGCCAATCTTGGGAATGCAAGATAAAGGAGAAACTGAAAAACAAGGAAGTCTGTTGATTGCAAAGTATGGTAAAGGTTATTTTATTTATACAGGTTTAAGTTTCTTTAGAGAGTTGCCTGCTGGAGTTTCAGGTGCCTATAAGCTATATGCAAATTTATTATCTATTGGAAAGACCCCAGAAGACGAATCATCAGAAAAATAATATGAAACCATCAAGAAAATATAAGTGGGAAAAAACATACACTATAGTTTTGGTGGCTAATGCTATTTATATTCTCTTATTTTTTCTAATTACAAATTACTTCTCTTAAACTTTTATTATGCAACAATTAGATTGGATTGTCTTATCATGCACCTTAATCTTTATTGTCTTATATGGAGCTTGGAAAACAAAGGGAAGTAAAAATGTAGAAGATTTTATAAAAGGTGGTAATGATGCCAAATGGTGGACAATCGGTCTATCAGTTATGGCTACGCAGGCAAGTGCGATTACGTTTTTATCGACTCCAGGGCAAGCATTTCATAGCGGAATGGGTTTTGTGCAGTTCTATTTTGGGGTACCTCTTGCAATGATTTTTATTTGTATGGTATTTATACCGATTTACCATCGACTTAAAGTTTTTACAGCATATGAGTACCTCGAAACTCGCTTTGACCTTAAGACAAGAACGCTAACGGCTATTTTATTTTTAATTCAAAGAGGATTAGCTGCTGGTATTACTATTTTTGCCCCCGCAATTATCTTATCTGCCGTTCTTTCTTGGGATTTAATTACACTAAATATAGTTATTGGTGTTTTAGTAATTATTTATACTGTTTCTGGTGGGACTAAAGCTGTAAGTGTTACTCAAAAGCAACAGATGGCGGTAATTTTTACCGGAATGTTTATTGCCTTTTTTATTATTTTAAGCCAGTTGCCTGATGGAGTTACTTTTACGAAAGCATTGAATATTGCTGGTAGTAGTGGCAAAATGAAGGTGCTCGATTTTTCTTTTGATCTTAATAATAAATATACAGTTTGGACAGGTCTTATTGGAGGTACTTTTTTAGCACTTTCTTATTTTGGAACAGATCAAAGTCAAGTACAACGATACCTCTCTGGTAAATCTATGAAAGAAATGCAATGGGGGCTCATATTCAATGGATTGTTAAAAGTACCAATGCAGTTTTTTATTCTGTTGGTAGGTATCATGGTTTTTGTTTTTTATCAATTTAATGATACACCTTTAAATTTTAATCCAGACGCAAAAAAGGTAGTTCAAAGTTCTTCGTATGCTGATGATTACATAGCATTAGAAAAAATACATAAAGAAATAGAAAGTGAAAAGAAAACTTTGCAAATAGCGTTGATTCAGAACCCAATTAATACGCTTAGTAAAGAACGTGTTGCAGAATTAGAATATCTCGATAAAAATATTAGAGCCGAAGGTCAAACCGTTATTAAAAAGGCAGAAGAAGAGACAACTATAAAAGTTGAAGCTAATGACAAAGATTATGTATTTATCCATTTCATTTTAAACAATTTACCAAAAGGTTTAATAGGTTTATTGCTAGCGGTTATTTTATCTGCCGCAATGTCATCAACGGCTTCAGAATTAAATGCTTTGGCTTCTACAACAACCATGGATCTTTTTAAGAGGAACATCACCAAAGAAAAATCTGAGAGGTATTATGTAAATGCTTCGAAATGGTTCACACTACTCTGGGGAATTATTGCCATTATAGTAGCTTGTGTCGCTAATTTATTTGATAATTTAATTCAGCTGGTTAATATTATCGGCTCTATATTTTATGGTAATGTTTTAGGGATATTTTTACTCGGATTTTTTATAAAATTTGTAAAAAGTAATGCAACCTTTTTGGCAGCTTTGATTACACAGGTTTTTATTATAGCATTCTTTTATTATGGTATTTACTTGCCAGAAAGTAGAGGGGAAGCTCCAATAATAGGCTATCTATGGTTGAACCTTGTTGGTTGTGTAATGGTCATGGTGTTAGCTGTATTATTTCAATCCTTTAGTATTGCAACTAAAGAAAGAATAAATTCATAATTGTTATACTTTTTTTGAATTTAATTAGTTCTATTTAGAGTAAAATTCAGGAATGAACGGTAAAAAATTTCTTTACGCCTTTTTACTATCGATTTTAGGCATTATTGGCTACTTCATCTATACATTGTATTTGAGTCCAAGTTCAAATTTACGATCGGTCTATCTCATACCTAAAGATGCTGTTTTTTTGGTAGAAACTCAAGAGCCTGTTGAGAACTGGGATAAAATACGGGAAAGTGAAGTTTGGAATCACCTTCAGAACAACGACTATTTTAATGAACTGACTGAAAGTGTTCAAAAAATGGACACTATTTTTCATCAAAAGAAAAAACTATTACAATTTTTTGGTACGAGATCATTAGTGTTTTCAATACATATGTACAAGCCCAAAAAGTATGGTATTTTTTATGTCGTTGATTTAAAGAAAATTGCTAAGCTAAAACTCTTAAAATCTTACTTTAATACATTATTAAATGATGATTATACATTAAGTAAGCGAATATATCACGGGCACGAGATCATCGAATTATATGATACAAAAACTAAAGAAACGTTACACATTTCTTTTATTCAGAATCAGCTCATAGCTTCTTATGTACATACCTTAGTTGAGGTTTCTATTGACGAGTATAAAGAACCTGAAATTGGTAGAAATTTAGACTTTATAGAAGTTAAAAAACATACAGGTTATGATGATATGTTTAGACTATATGTGCAATATGATTTTTTAGATGAATATGTGCGTTATTTTTCTGATGCCGATAATAATTGGGTCAAAGTACTCAGTAAAAGCTTAGAATTTTCAGGTTTCAATTTAGATCTCAAGTCGAACAATACCATTTTAGCAAATGGATATACAAACATTAATCAGAACTCTATAGGCTACTTAAAAGCCTTGCAAAAATCAGGAATTGCTAAGCGGTCAATACCCAAGATAGCTCCTAAAAACACAGCATTATATATGAGTTTTGGTTTTGATAACTTTTCCGAATTGTATTCAAATTTCGATAAAATCTTACAAGAAGATCAAGAAAATTATTCTATTTATAAAGAACAATATGAAGGTGTTGAAAAGCTTCTAAACATAAATATTGAAGAGAATTTCACAAGTTGGGTGGGTAATGAAATAGCATTTTTACAAATTCAGCCTTCTGTTAATAAATCTAAAAATGATATTGCGTTGGTTGTACGAGCCTCAGATATTGAAAAGGCTCAAGAAAATTTGCGACTAGTTTTAAAACAAATTAAGAAGAGAACACCTGTTAAATTTAAACAACTTACCTATAAAGAGCACACGATTCATTTTTTAGCGATTAAAGGTTTTTTTAAACTCTTTTTTAACGGGCTTTTTGAAAAATTTGATAAACCCTATTTTACCATTATTGATGATTATGTTGTATTTAGTAATCAGCCAACTACACTAAAAAGAATTATTGATGATTCTCTGAATAAGAATACTTTAGATACTTCTGATGATTTCTTACATTTCGAAAACTATTTTGATAAAAAATCAAGTGTTTTTACGTATATAAATACACCAGTGCTTTTTAAAAACATGTATGCTATGGCAGATTTAAAAACAAAGATTAGTATGCGTAAGAATAGAGATTTTATTATTTGTTTTCCTCAGCTAGGTTTTCAGCTTACACCAGATGATGAATTATTTGAAAGTAAATTAGTAGCAAGCTATCAAAATGTCGAATTGGTAAAAAGTAAAGCACAATTTAATGACAACCAATATTATGGTCCAAAAATTAATAACGGTAAAAGTGATTATTCCTCAAATATATTAGTAACCAAAGATGTATTTGAAATACCAGCTATTTTTCCTGATGACTTAAATTCAGATGAGTATATTAAAACTTATAAAGATAAATCTATACATATAAAAGTAGGTTTGAAAGATGGCCAAAAACATGGACGCTATTATGAGTATTATTCTAATGGAGAAGTAAAAATAAAAGGAAGGTTTCGAAACGATCGGCAAGTGGGTACTTGGCGTTATTACGATGAAAAAGGAGAAATAATCGAAAAGAAAAAATTTTAAAACAGTATCATCGATTCAAAAGTGTGGCATAGGTCTTAGAAAATTTGTCCGACTTCTTGTTACAAGTCCAAGTCTTGCTTTCTATGCCAAAACGGACAAAAAATGCCAGCTAAACGAAAAGATTAGACAAATTAAAAATGCCGCTTATTACTTTAGCGGCATTTCTTTATTGTACTAAGAAATCAAAATATTTCTTTTTAAAAGGTTCTTCTTTTAAAGTAAAATGCCACCATTCTTTAGGATGTGATTCAAACCCATGCTTTTCCATTCTACGTTTTAACAATAGACGAACAGCATGTTGATTTCTTGTAATATTCGGGTAATCAACCGATGATTTTTCATCAAAAAGATCATAAGCACTTCCCATATCTAAAATATGCCCTGTCGTAAGAGAAACAATCGATACATCTACAGTACTTCCTCTACTATGTCCAGATTTTGAGGCAATGTATTGTTTTTCAATTAGTTCTTTTTTATTGATGTTCGGATAATATTTTTCCTTCATGGCAAGATCTGTAGAGTCTTTAGTCCATGCTACAAACTGATCAACGGCACGTTGTGGTCTATAAGCATCATACACAAGGAGTCCAAAACCTAACTTACCAAGTTCGTCTTGAACATTCTTTAACGCATTGGTAGCCTTTTTCGTTAAGATAACTTTAGGTTTAATGTATCCATCTACTGGCTTACCAATAAAGTTATTAGACGAATAATATCTAAGATCTGATCTCAAATTTGGTATGATCTCTTTTGCATATACAAAACCTTCAGGGAGTTCATTAAGTGCTTCTTGTGCAGACACTCTTACTGATAGTAAAATGAATGCAACTAATAAAACAGTTTTAATATTCATTGTTAGTTGGTTTAACGGCTCACCAAAATAACGAAAATCTTTTGAAAATATTTTAACAAATTTCAAATGAATTAAGTTTAAAACACAATCAGGTATGATGTGTTTTTACAAAATGAACTTTTATATTATGAAAAATAGTGTATATGTAATGTTCATTTAAGTAGTATATATACACTCTATCTGTATAGAAAGTAATTTTCAAAAATTTTAATACTATAGTGTATTAACTGTCTAAGTTACTAATGCAGTTGTTTGTTTTAGAATTTAATTCATGGTATATTTCAGAAGAATTACTAATGATGAATGAAAAGTTAATTTCAAAGAAAAAGCCTGCATATCCAATTACGCCCAAGTTATATGATTATCTTACTGAGCATAGTAGAAACATAAAAATTCCTATTTATTATGATGATTTGCTACGATTTCAAGGTGCTGTTGAGATTTATGATAAAGAAGGTAATGATACACTTTGGGTACGTACTTATTTTGCAGAGCATGAACGTGAAGAAATAGAATATAACTTAAAACAAATGTACACCATCTTGCATGCTGATGGTAGTGATGCTGCATTTCCATTTCTAAATATTGATTCTATAGACTTTTGCACATTTGGAAATTCGAAGCCTTTTAGGGTCAAGGTTCGTAATATTTTAAACGATAACTACATTTATCTATACATTAAAAAAGCAGATGCTTCTCGTATTTATGGTCTAGAACTAGAGCATATGCTTTCTCCTAATCACATTAATTTTTTGGTGCATAAGGATACACTTATTGAAGAACATATTTCGGGCATACCTGGCGATATATTTATTAATGAGCAACTTGATTCAATTTCTGAAAAAGATAAAGCGGCCATTGCAAAAGAGTTTGTAAAGTTTAATGAACGTTGTTTTGTGCGATTGTTAGGAGATATGCGTGCTTATAATTATGTGATGGTGCTCACGCATGATTTTGATAGAATACAATATCGAATTCGAGCAATAGATTTTGATCAACAATCTTATGAGGGTAACCCGAAAGTATATAAACCACAGTTTTTAAAAGACAACAACCGATTGGTAGAAATGACGTTAAATATGTTGCGTGAAGAATCTATCGAGCAGTATAAAATTGAAGAACGCTCTTTATTGGCGAAACGCGCTACGAGCGAAGACGATCGACTAAATTTATTGCTAGACTGTATGAGAAATGATGTTATATCACCTCCAGAAAAGGTAAAAGAATTAAAAAGTGGTTTGTATAAATTAACGAATGATATAAATTTTAAACGTGCTAAAAACATGGGAGAAATATTAGATAGTGCACTCGATTTTATTATCAGAAATTATAAAAATGTGAATCCATACATTATTCATTAATCAAATATCAATACTAAATAATTGAGGTGAAAATTAAAAAAATACTAGTTGCAAATAGAGGTGAGATTGCCATCAGAGTACTAAGGGCTTGTACAGAAATTAATATAAAAACAGTTGCTATTTATACTTATGAAGATCGGTATTCTCAGCATCGGTATAAGGCTGATGAAGCATATCAAATAGGTTTAGAAGAGCAACCATTAAAGCCTTATTTAGATATTAATGCTATTGTAAGTTTAGCTAAGAATAAAGGTGTAGATGCAATCCACCCTGGATACGGATTTCTATCTGAGAATTCAACTTTTGCAAGAACATGTGCTCAGAATGATATTATTTTTATTGGTCCAGATCCTAAAGTAATGGATGCACTGGGAGATAAAATTACAGCTAAGAAAATAGCAGTAAAGTGTAAAGTACCCATCATTGAAAGCAACAAGAAAAAGTTAACTTCTTTAAAGGTTGCACTTTTAGAGGCCGATGCTATTGGTTATCCTTTAATGTTAAAAGCTGCATCTGGTGGTGGAGGTAGAGGTATGCGCATCATTCGAACGGTAAAAGACCTCGAGTTTAATTTTAATTCGGCTAGAAATGAAGCCTTGAATGCTTTTGGTGATGATACCATGTTTTTAGAGAAATATGTTGAAAACCCAAAACATATAGAAGTTCAAATAGTTGCTGATAATCATGGTTCGATTCGTCATCTGCATGAACGAGATTGCTCAGTACAACGAAGGCATCAAAAAGTAGTAGAAGTAGCGCCTTCATTTGGTTTAAGTGAGGCGTTAAAACAAAACCTCTATAACTATGCTGTTTCTATTGCTAGTCAAGTAAATTATAATAACATAGGCACCGTTGAATTTCTTGTTGATAAAGAAGATGCAATTTATTTTATAGAGGTTAATCCTCGAATTCAAGTTGAGCATACGGTTACCGAAATGGTAACAGGTATTGATCTTGTAAAAACTCAGATTTTTATTGCTGGTGGATATAAGTTGGCTAGTAAGCAAATAAAAATTTATGATCAAGCATCAATTAACACATATGGTTTTGCATTACAATGTCGAATTACCACCGAAGACCCTCAAAATAATTTTACACCAGATTATGGAACAATAACTACATATCGCAGTGCTGCAGGTATGGGAATTCGCCTAGATGCAGGGAGTGTTTATCAAGCTTCTAAAATTAGTCCATTTTTTGACTCTATGCTTGTAAAAGTATCTGCTCATGGTAGAACACTCGATGGAGCTACTCGAAAAATGGTAAGAGCACTTAAGGAGTTTAGAATTAGGGGAGTAAAAACGAATATTCGTTTTTTGCAAAATGTAATCCAACATAAAGATTTCACTAAGGGAAAAGTTACCGTTAATTTTATTCAAAATACGCCTTCGCTTTTTAAAATTGAACTTCCTCAAGATAGAACAACGAAACTTACAAATTATTTAGGAGAAGTAATTGTTAATGGAAACCCTGATGTAAAATTTGTAGATAAAAGCAAAGAATTTAGAATTCCAAAAATGCCTGAGTTTAATTATTTGTCAGAATATCCAAAAGGGACTAAAGATATGCTTACTGAAATGGGTGCTGAAAAGTTTTGTAAATGGTTAAAAAAAGAAAAGAAAATACACTTTACAGATACAACGCTAAGAGATGCACATCAGTCATTATTAGCAACCAGAATGCGTACATATGATATGTTGAAAGTTGCAGAAAGTTTTGCAAAAAACCACCCCAATACGTTTAGTATGGAAATGTGGGGAGGTGCGACTTTTGATGTCTGTTTACGGTTTTTACATGAAAGTCCGTGGACACGCTTAAGAACGTTACGAAAAGCAATACCTAATATTTTATTTCAAATGCTACTGCGAGGTTCGAATGGTGTGGGCTATACGGCATATCCTGATAATTTAATTGAAAAATTCATCCTTAAATCTTGGGAAAACGGTATTGACATTTTTAGAATTTTCGATTCGCTTAATTGGGTAAAAGCAATGGAGCCAAGTATTCAGTATGTACGCAAGCAAACGGGAGGAATTGCAGAAGCTGCCATCAGTTATACCGGTGATATTCTAGATAAGAGTAATACTAAATATAGCCTTAAATACTATACCCAATTAGCAAAAGATCTCGAGAATGCAGGTGCGCATATGATTGCGATTAAAGATATGGCTGGTTTGTTAAAACCGTATGCGGCGACTGAACTGGTAAAGGCTTTAAAAGACACAGTTGATCTACCCATTCATTTACATACACATGATACATCGTCTTTGCAATCGGCTACTTATTTAAAGGCGATTGAAGCAGGAGTTGATGTGGTTGATGTAGCTTTGGGCGGATTATCTGGATTAACATCACAACCAAATTTTAACGCTGTGGTAGAAATGATGAAATACCACAAACGTGAACACGAATATAATATTGATAGTTTAAATAAATTTTCAAATTACTGGGAAGATATTCGAGAATACTATTATCCTTTTGAATCTGGTTTAAAATCAGGTACGGCAGAGGTTTTTAAACATGAAATTCCTGGCGGGCAATATTCTAATTTAAGACCCCAAGCAGAAGCTTTAGGACTTGGCGACCGTTTTGATGAGGTTAAAAAGATGTATGGTGAAGTAAATGAACTATTTGGAGATCTAATAAAAGTAACACCAAGTTCAAAAGTAGTTGGTGATATGGCAATCTTTTTGGTAACAAATAACTTATCTACAGGTGAAGTTTTAGAACGTGGAGACGAAATTTCCTTTCCTGAATCGGTAATAAATTTCTTTAAAGGAGATTTGGGGCAACCCGTTGGAGGTTTTCCTAAAAAACTGCAAAAGATTATTCTTAAGAATAAAAAGCCGTACAAGAATAGACCCAACGCGCATCTTAAGTCAATTGATTTTACCAAAGAGTACAAAACATTTGAAAAGAAATTTCAAAAAGGATTTACACGACCTATAGAGTTTGAAGATTTTCTATCTTATAGTTTATATCCTAAAGTATTTGAACAAGCGCATGAGTTTTATAAAGAATATGCAAACGTAGCAACAATACCTACTAAGAATTTCTTTTATGGTATGGTGCCAAGAGAAGAGATTATGGTAGAATTAGAGCCTGGAAAAACCGTGTTGGTTCAGTTACTTTCTATTGGTGAGGCTAATAATGAAGGAATACGTATCGTTTTCTTTAAAGTAAATGGTGAGAATAGATATGTAGAAATTAAAGATACATCATTAGACATTCAAAAGATAGAAAATGTAAAAACTGATGTAGATAATCTAAATGAAGTAGGAGCACCTTTACAAGGTTTACTTTACAAAATGCTTGTAAAAAAGGGACAAAAAGTAAAAGAAAATGATCCGCTATTTGTGATAGAAGCTATGAAAATGGAAACCACAGTTGCAGCTAGAAAATCTGGAGTTATTAAATCTGTTACCTTACAAGAAGGAACTATGGTAATGCAAGATGATCTAGTGCTAGTTTTAGAATGATTATAGGTTTCAGTTATAGCAACAAACTACTGAGTTATCCAAAAATATCGTTTAAAAGTTTCGCAAGACGAATGCCACCTTTTTGTAGTTGTTTTCTTACAGTAGGAAAATGATCGTATGAATAGCGATAACGCAATTTTTCGCCTATTTCTACCGACTCATATGTTGGTTTTGTGAGTTTTCGTGTATCACGCATCCAATCTAAAACACTACCTTTTTCTATAGCTTTTAGTTGAGCTTTTGACAAATTATCAGCATTTTCGGCAAGTTCAGAGTAACTCATTTTCCATTCTTCAATCATATCTTCATCCCAAACACGGTGTAAATTTGTACCTCTATTAAACCATCGCACTTGAATATCGTTACCACCTTTATCTTCAGCTCTGCCAATATGCAAGGGTTGATGTAAATCTCCCATAAAATGCACTAAAAGCTTTAAGAAAAAAACTTTATCCTCTTTCGAGCTGTCTTTATCTTTTAAAACACTAATGCATTTATTTATTCCTGTAATAATATCTCCTTTTGGGTTTTTTTCAGACTCTTCATACGTTTTGTCAAAGGGCATATTAACATAATGCCAGGTATAATACTTATCATACTTTCTATCAGATTTAATCTGATCGGCATAGGTTGATACAAAAGCTAGACTTTTCCCATTAAGTAATTTATTGATGTTTTTCTTAGCTTTTTTTGTTAAATGCTTTTCTGCAATTTCTCCTGTTGCTCTATGACCCGTTGGTCCCCAAACAGGCAAAGATTTAAAAGAAGTAGTTAATAAAAAAAGGCATCCTAATAAAAGTGAAAGTCTAATCTTCATGAAATCTTATTTTGTGCTAAAATATAAAATTAGTTTGTTAAAAATTTGGAAAATTCAAAAATTAAATTATATCTTTATAATATCAAAATAATATCATTTTAAATTAACAAACATGAGAGAAGAAAAAATTATTATACCAGCTAATGGTTATTTAATGTTATTTGTATTTCTAACACTTTTTTTTGGAAGTATTGCAATGGCAATTAGTAGTAAGAATCCAACTTACTTATTAATTATTATTCCTGCATTGTTAATTGCATTTGGTTTTATCATGGTACAGCCTAACAATTCGAGAGTACTATTACTTTTTGGAAAGTATGTAGGTACTGTAAAGAAAAATGGTTTCTATTGGGTGAATCCATTTTACACAAAAAAGAAAATTTCTTTGAGAGCTAGTAACTTTGATAGTGAACGCCTTAAAGTAAATGATAAATTAGGAAACCCTATTATGATTAGTACTATCTTAGTATGGAGAGTTACAAATACATATAAAGCAGCTTTTGATGTAGATAATTATGAGAATTTTGTGCGTGTACAGACCGATGCAGCCGTTCGCAAACTAGCAAGTATGTATCCGTATGATAACTTTGCTGATGAAGGATATGAAGAAGACATTACACTTCGTTCGAGTGTTAACGAAGTAAGTGAGACTTTAGAAAAAGAAATAGAAGAGCGTCTTTCTATTGCTGGCATCGAAGTTTTAGAAGCGAGAATTGGTTATTTAGCGTATGCACAAGAAATAGCAAATGCTATGCTTAAGCGCCAACAAGCGACTGCTATTGTGGCAGCACGACATAAAATAGTAGAAGGAGCTGTGAGTATGGTTGAAATGGCACTAGAGGAATTAAGTAAGAAAGAAATAATTGAACTCGATGAAGAACGCAAAGCTGCTATGGTAAGTAATCTCATGGTAATACTTTGTGGTGATAAAGACGCTTCACCAGTTTTAAATACGGGTACTTTAAATCAATAATTATAAATGACAATCAAATTAAAGCAATAGCTATAGACCCAGTACTAGGCACTAGCTTTGGTACAACTATAAGTGTCATTTTGATGATATAGTCTAAGAACAGTATTTGGAAGTGGTATAGGACTTGCCATTGGTATGTTAATTAGTTTTTTTGTTTTCAATAAAAAATGATATATGAAAGAATATAAAGTTATTAGCTGGAAAATGGGAATGATTAAAAACAATGAGCGTTTAGAAGATACTTTAAATGAGTATGCTAAAAATGGTTGGCGTGTTATCAGTGTTGCTGAAAATTCAGCACGAATAATATTTGAACGCGATAAGAATAGGTAGTTTGTGTAGATGAAGATTTTTAAAGAAGAACAACGGTTTACGCAATTATGGCTACATATTTTGTTAGTGGTTAGTTTTATATTGCCTATTGTTATGGTGATTAAAGAGTTTATAGAAGCCAATAAAACCGGAGAATCAAAAATTACCTTGCTTACAGTATTGGGATCTTTAATTTTAGTTTATGGATTAATTTATTCACTAAAATTAACCACGCGAATAGACGAAAAAGGTATCAGTTATCGGTTTATTCCTTTTCACTTTTCTAATAGAAATGTAACCTGGAATGAAATAGAAAAAGCATATGTGCGAAAGTATAACCCTATTTCAGATTATGGAGGATGGGGAATTAAAGGGGGAGCTCTATGGAATAAAAGTAAAGGTATAGCTTATAATGTTAAAGGTGATATTGGTCTTCAATTAATTTTAAAGAATGGTAAGAAAATATTAATAGGTACACAAAAAGCAGATGAAGTAAAAAGGGTACTTCAAACATATAAAAATAAAATAGTGTTTAATGAAAAATAGAATAGCAATCATATTACTGTTAATTGTAAATCAGATTTCTAGTCAAAGCACAAATTTTGTAGAAAGTGAGCTTAGCATATCTTCTAAGAAAGTAAATGTTAATGGCTCATTATTAGCGCCAAAAACATCTGAAAGAGTTCCATTAATAATTATTATTCCAGGATCAGGCGCAACAGATAGAAATGGAAATCAAAGAAGAATAGAAAGTAATTCTTTAAAATATTTAGCTCAAGATTTAGTTAGTAGTAATATCGCAACATACAGATATGATAAAAGTGCAATAGCCTTAGTTAAAGAAGATAAACTTAAAGAAGAAGATTTTTCTTTTGATGATTTTATAGATGATGCAGTTTCAGTGATCAATTACTTTAAAAGCAAAGATCAATTTTCTAAGTTAATTGTTGCAGGGCATAGCCAAGGAAGTTTAGTCGGTATAATTGCTGCAACTAAATCTAAAATTGATGCATATATTTCTTTAGCAGGTGCAGGCAGGCCTATAAATGAAATTTTACGTGAACAATTATTAAGAAATGCACCAGCTTTAGAAAAAGATATCACTAAAACACTTGATTCTCTTAAAGAGGGTAAAATACATAAAGATTATAACAAATTATTAACCTCTATCTTTAGAGAATCTGTTCAGCCATTTTTAATTTCTTGGATAAAATATAATCCTCAAATTGAGATTAAAAAACTTTCAATTCCGATTCTTATTGTGGGTGGAACCAAAGATATTCAGGTACCTGTTTTAGACGCTGAATTATTGCATAAGAATACTAAAACTTCTAAAATGGTGATAATTGAAAATATGAATCATATTTTTAAAGAAGTAAAAAGCGATAAGAGAGAAGATAATATAGCTACCTATACTAACGGAGAGATTGGTATAATGAAAGAGGTAGCTGTAGAGATTACTAAATTTGTGAATTCATTCTAGAATGGCTAAGAAGAAAGCATTTGCACTAAGAATAAATGAAGAGATGCTCAAAGCAATTGAAAAATGGGCTGCTGATGAATTTCGTAGTACCAATGGGCAAATAGAGTGGATGCTTAATCAAAGCCTAAAACAAGCCAAGCGTGAACCCAAAAAGAAAGCGGGTGATAATTAAGACTTCTTTAACATTTTAAAATTCTATATTTGGCTTGAAGTCAATTAGCGGAATGAACTATTATAAATATCTCCTTAGCCTTACTATTATATTTACTTTTTTTCAACTCACTGCTCAAGAGAAAAAATTTACAGTTAAATATATTAATACTCCTATAAAAGTAGATGCCGTATTAGACGAAGATGTTTGGCAAAAGGCTGATATCGCTACTAACTTTTGGCAACAGTTTCCTACAGATTCTTTACAAGCAAAAGCACAAACAGAGATTAAAATGCTGTTTGATGATGATAATTTATATGTCGGTATAAAAGTACATGCAAAAAGTAATGACTTTATCATACCATCTTTACGACGCGATTTTAGAGCAGGTGGTAGTGATAACATCACTTTAATGTTCGATACCTTTAACGACGCTACAAATGCGTTTATTTTTGGCTCAAACCCTTATGGAGTACTTCGAGAAATTCTATTAGCTAACGGAGGCACTGATGTACGTGATTTTGATGGTTCTTGGGATGTAAAATGGCAAGGAGAGTCAAAAATTCATGATAATTATTATATCTGCGAATGGGCGATTCCACTGTATGCTTTTAAATACAGAGAAGGAGAAACAAAATGGCGTTTTAATAGTTATCATTTCGACACACAGGATAATGAACGTAATACATGGATTCACATTCCTCAAAATCAATTTATTTTCAATCTTGCGTATATGGGTGATATGTATTTTGAAAAACCATTAGGTAAATCTAAATCACCAATATCAATAATACCCTACATCAATACTAGCGGAGTTCAAGACTTTGAGGAGAATACGGATGATGCTGATTTTAAGATAGGAGGAGATGCTAAATTCACAATCGGTAATAGCTTGAATTTAGATTTAACGATTAATCCAGACTTCTCTCAGGTTGAAGTTGATCGTCAAATAACCAATCTAACTAGGTTTAGTATTGCACTACCTGAGAGGAGGCAATTCTTTGTAGAGAATAGTGATTTGTTTTCAAGTTTTGGTGATTTTCGAGAATCTCGTGCTTTTTTCTCAAGAAGGATCGGTATAGCCCAAGATATTGATGGAGAGACTATTCAAAATGATATAATTGCAGGCGCACGCATTAGTGGAAAGTTAACAAATAACTTTAGAATAGGTTTTCTAGATATGCAAACAGCCGAAGATGAGACGAACGAAATTGCTGCTACTAACAATGCTGTTTTGGCATTGCAACATAAAATGTTTAGTAGATCTAATTTGAGCTTTCTATTTGTAAATAAACAGGCAACAAAAGACTATGATTTTTTAAATAATAATGATGATGACTTGGGTAATAATACATATAACAGGGTTATAGGTTTAGACTATAACCTAGCTTCAAAAGACAATACTTGGACTGGTAAATACTTTCTTCACAAATCATTTACACCAAATTCAGGCAATAAAGATTTATCTGCTGGGGCTACAACCCAGTTTAATAGCAGATATATTGATGCAAGATTAGGTGGAGTTTATACAGGTGATGATTATAGATCTGAATTGGGCTTTGTAAGACGGACTGATATTTTTAAAGCAGTTGCAAGTCTTACAGGAAAATTTTGGCCTAAAAAAGGGATATTTAACAGACACAGCCTCTCATTTATAGGGATAGGAGTATGGCGACCTGATGCTTTAGGTTTTAGCTTTGATAATTTAAATGATGGTATTTCTGATGAATTTTATAGAATTCAATGGCAAAGTAATTTTAATAATCAATCAGAAATATCTTTTAACATGAATCATAGATTTACGAAACTAGTGAACGATAGTTTTGATCCTACTAATACAGAGGGTGCCGTAGCGCTTCCTCAAGGTTCAGAATATGATTATACTGATTTTGGAATACAGTACCGTTCAGATATGCGTAAAAGATTTTCCTATTCATTGAATCCGTCATACGGTTCTTTTTATAATGGAAAAAGGTTTTCATTTCAAGGAAATTTAAATTTACGATTACAGCCTTATTTTGTCGCTTCAGCCCAAATAAATTATGACAATATTAATTTGCCGAATCTGTTTCCCGATGCCTCTATTTGGTTAGTGGGGCCTCGTTTTGATGTAACCTTTAATAAAAAACTTTTTTGGACAACTTTAGTACAATACAGTAATCGACGTGATAATATTGGTATTAATAGCCGTTTGCAATGGCGTTTTAAACCACTTTCAGATCTCTTTATTGTATATAACGATAATTACTTTGTGAATACCTTTGCTCCAAAAACAAGATCACTTACATTAAAATTTACATACTGGTTAAATATATAATTCAATATATTTGAACTCCTAACTCAATTTTATAATGAAAAACATCACCTATCTTTTCGTTTTTTTTATCACTTTATCACTTTTTGCACAAACCAAATCACCCAAAGAATTCTTAGGATATGAATTGGGCGAACGATTTTCTAGAAATCATCAGGTTGTAGATTATTTTAAATACGTTGTAGAAAACAACAACAATGTATCACTTTTAAAATATGGAGAGACTTATGAAAAGCGACCCCTGTATTTAGCTTTTATAACGGCACCAGAAAATTTTTCTAAGCTTGAAGAACTTCGAAAAAATCATTTGAAAACAGCTGGAGTCATAGAAGGAAACCCTTCAGATGATATTCCAATTGTATGGCTTAGTTATAATGTACATGGTAACGAAGCATCAAGTACAGAAGCATCTATGAAAACTTTATTTGCACTGGTAGATCCATCTAATAAAGAAACAAAAGAGTGGCTTAAAAATACAATTGTAATTATAGATCCATGCATCAATCCAGATGGTCGCGATCGTTACGCAAATTGGTATAATCAATTTGGAAATAGCCCTTATAATTTAAATCCAGATTCTAAAGAACATCATGAACCTTGGTTAAGTGGAAGGCCCAATCATTATATGTTCGATTTGAATAGAGATTGGGCTTGGGCAACGCAAGTAGAATCTCAACAACGTCTAAAACAATACAATAAATGGATGCCAAATATTCATGTAGATTTTCATGAGCAGGGAGTAGATAACCCTTATTATTTTGCACCAGCTGCTGAGCCTTATCATGAAGTGATAACCGATTTTCAACGTGATTTTCAAGGTACAATAGGTAAAAATCACGCAAAATATTTTGATAAAAACGGATGGTTGTATTTCACAAAAGAATGGTTTGATTTATTATATCCTAGTTATGGAGATACTTACCCAACTTTTAATGGGGCAATTGGGATGACCTATGAGCAGGCTGGGCACGGTAGAGCTGGATTAGGAATAACAAATGCTGAAGGAAATGAATTGTCACTAAAAGATAGAATTGAACATCATTATACAACTGGGCTATCAACCATAGAAGTAGCATCGACCAATGCCGATAAACTAAAAAAAGAATTCTCTGATTATTTCCGTAAGGCAAAAACGAATCCGAAAGGAAAGTATAAAAGCTTTGTTATTAGTGGTGCAAATGACGTTGATAAGATGAACAGTTTACGAGAAGTATTAGATAGACATGAGATTCAATATGGAGTTTCAAATTCAACGGCTTCTCTAAAAGGTTTTGACTATCAGTTAAATAAAAATAAAACGATAAAACTTTCTGGTACTGATTTAGTAATTAATATGAATCAGCCAAAATCGAATTTGGTAAAGTCATTATTTGAACCTCAGGCTAAATTAAACGATTCATTAACCTACGATATTACTGCTTGGTCTTTACCATATGCGCGTGGATTAAAGGCCTATGCTTTATCAAGTACAATAGCCGTTACGAATGCTCCAGATATTGATGCTACTAATAACGTAGAAGGAGTATCAAAACCATATGCCTACATTTCTAAATGGAATGATGTAAAAGACGCTTCTTTTTTAGGAGATTTGTTAAAACATAAGATCAAAGTTCGTTTTGCTTCACAAGCATTTAGTGTAGAAGGTAAAGAGTATGAACCAGGTTCATTGATTATTACTCGAACAGGTAATGAAAAATTAGCAAATACTTTTGATGCTCTAGTTAGAAAAATTGCAAAAGAGCATCATAGAAATTTAAACGCAGTTGCTACTGGTATGGTTTCTAAAGGAAAAGATTTTGGTTCAGCAACAGTTCGCTACATAAAAACACCTAAAGTTGCTGTGCTATCAGGTAAAGGAGTATCAACGTTGAGTTTTGGAGAAATATGGCATTTCTTTGAACAGCAATTGCATTATCCTGTTACGGTATTAGACGCAGACTACTTTGGTAATGTAAATCTCGATAAATACAATGTACTCATTTTACCAAATGGCTGGTATGGTAGTACATTAAGTGAGAGCAGATTGAAATCACTAAAAGCATGGGTACAAAAAGGCGGACGCTTAATTGCAATCGACGGAGCTTTAAATAAGTTTGCCGCTAGTAAAGAATTTAAGCTATCGAAATTCAAAAGCGATGATGAGAAAAAAGAAGTTGAGAAAGCCGAAAAAGAACAAGCCGAAAAATTAGAGTTAGAAGCTTTTGATAATTTAGAGCGTCATTCTATTTCTAATTTAATTACGGGAAGTATTTTTAAAGCCACTATGGACAATACCTATCCACTTGGGTTTGGTTATGGTAAAACATATCATACGTTACGTCTAAATGGTAATCATTATGCATATTTAAAAGATGGTGTAAATGTGAGTGTTATTAAAGATAAATCTGATCAAGTAAGCGGATTTGCAGGAGTGAAAGCATTAAACAATGTTAGCAAATCTTTGGTATTCGGAGTTGAGTCTATAGGTAGTGGAGAGGTAGTGTACCTAGCAGATAATCCTTTATTTAGAAGTTTCTGGGAAAATGGAAAATTGGCGTTTTGTAATGCGGTGTTTTTTGTTGGTCAATAAAAATAAGTTACAACTCTAAAACTAGTAAATGCTTTTAATTTTAATTCAAGAGTTTCCAAAAGATACCACGCCTATATTTACGAAAGACACCATCGTCTTTGGGCTCTTAATGATTGTGTTAGGCCTTATTTTCTATACATCTTCTCAAAAAGAGGGTTTTTGGAAGAAATTCTACAATATTATTCCTGCTTTATTTTTGGCCTATATGATTCCTGGTTTACTTGCTACCTTAGGTATAATTGCTTCAGATTGGAAAACAGTAACAGCTAGTGGAGAGGTTATTGAAAATAGTTCGAGTTTATATTATATGGCGAGTCGCTATTTACTACCTGCAGCCTTAGTTTTAATGACGTTAAGTATAGATCTTAAAGCGGTATATAATTTAGGTTGGAAAGCTTTAGCAATGTTTTTTGCTGGTACATTGGGTATTGTAATTGGTGGACCCATTGCAATACTATTAATTTCTATGGTTTCTCCTGAAACGGTGGGTGGAGCTGGACCTGATGCAGTTTGGAGAGGGTTGTCAACATTGGCAGGAAGTTGGATTGGTGGAGGCGCCAATCAGGCAGCTATGCTTGAAATATATGGCTTTAATCAAGCTAAATATGCTCAAATGGTTTTTGTTGATATTGTAGTTGCCAATATTTGGATGGCTATTATACTTATTGGTATTGGTAAATCGAAACGAATCAATACGTGGTTAAAGGCCGATACTACCGCTATAGAAGACCTTAAAGAAAAAGTAACAACTTTTGCTAATAAAGTTGAAAGAAAAGCTAGTGTATCTGATTTTATGATTTTAGGAGCCATAGCGTTTGGTACTGTAAGTCTTTCACATTTTTTAGGAAATTATTTAAGTGATTTTTTTGGTGAAGTAGTAGCGAATATTCAATCTGAAACCACAAGAAATATATTTACGTTTTTAGATTCACAATTTTTCTGGATGGTGAGTATCGCAACCATTATTGCAATTTTATTATCATTTACCAATATGCGAAAATATGAAGGAGCAGGAGCAAGCAAGATCGGAAGTCTCTTTATTTACATTTTAGTTGTAACTATAGGTATGAAAATGGATTTAAGACAGATTGCTGAAAACCCTGGTTTGATTGTAGTAGGTATTGTCTGGATGACCATACATGCTTTGTTATTAATTTTTGTAGCAAAATTAATTAAGGCTCCTTACTTTTTCTTAGCTGTAGGCAGTCAAGCGAATGTTGGTGGTGCTGCGTCTGCGCCTGTGGTTGCGTCTGCATTTCATCCATCACTAGCGACTGTGGGGGTCTTATTAGCTGTTTTTGGATATGCAGTGGGTACCGTAGCGGCCATAGGATGTACTATCTTAATGCAAATTGCCTCTGGAGGATAAAATTCTATCAAATTACCTATATTCGCATCCGTTAAAAGGAAATGATGAGAAATTTAGTTGGTTTACTACTTATATGTTTACTCTTATGTGCATGTGGTTCTGATAAAAAAGAATCAATGTTGGTAAAGGGTGAAATTAAAGGCTTAAAAAAAGGAACACTCTATCTTAAAAAACTAAAAGATACAGCTTTTGTAGCGATTGATTCAGTACAACTTGATGGCATAAGTACATTTACATTAACAGACGAGTTAGAAAGTCCAGAAATTTACAATTTAGTATTAAATAACGATCCTAATAAAACGATTTTATTCTTTGGTGATAAAGGTGACATTACGATTAATACACATTTAGAAAAATTTGGTTTTAGAGCGGAAATTAAAGGCTTGCAGAATCAAAATTTATTAGACGAGTATTCTGAAATGGCTCAAAAATTTAACAATCAACGCTTAGAATTGATAAAAGCTGAATTTGATTTTAAAGAAGATAGTATAAAGAAAGACTCTATTATAAAACTTGAAAATAACTTAATACGGAGACGATACTTATATACGACAAATTTTGCTGTAAAACATGCAAATAATGTGATTGCTCCTTATATAGCATTAACAGAATTAGGCAACGCTAATATTAAATTGCTAGATACTATAAATGTTTCTATGACAGATGAAGTAAGGGCTTCTAAATATGGTAAAATGTTAGAAGAATACTTAGCAGATATAAAAAAGAACTAAAAACATAAATCCCGCTGCTAACGGGATTATTTGGTTAAAATCTATTATCACCATCTAAGAGATCTCCTAGACCGCCTAAGATGCTCCCTTCTCCTTTATTTTTACCTCCAGCTTGCGGAGCAGCAGCGATTACCCTTCCGGCAAGTCTACTAAAAGGTAATGACTGTATATATACAGTTCCTGGGCCTTCTAGTTTAGCAAAAAACAATCCTTCACCACCAAATACTGTGTTCTTAATGCCTCCTATAAATTCAATATCATAATTTACGGTCTGATCAAATCCGACAATGCATCCAGTGTCAACTTTTAATACTTCACCAGGTTGTAATTCTTTCATTGCTACGGTACCACCAACGTGTAAAAAAGCCATACCATCACCTTCTAGCTTTTGCATGATAAAACCTTCACCGCCAAATAGCCCGCGACCTAATTTTTTAGAAAATTCAATACCAATTGAGACTCCTTTTGCAGCACATAAAAATGCATCTTTTTGGCAAATAAACTTATTGCCAAAATTTGTAAGATCTAATGGGATGATCTTACCAGGATAGGGTGATGCAAATGATATTTTCTTTTTTCCTTGTTCTACATTTAAAAAAGAAGTCATAAACAGACTCTCGCCTGTTAGAATACGTTTTCCAGCGGAGAATATTTTACCCAAAACATTTTGGGTTTGCCCGGAACCATCACCAAAAATAGTATTCATTTTTATACCATTGTCCATCATCATAAAGCTGCCAGATTCAGCTACAACGGCTTCTTGAGGATCTAGTTCTATTTCTACGTATTGCATTTCTTCGCCGTAGATTTCATAATCGATTTCGTGTGCAGTCATTGTTTGTTAATTTATAATTTTAGTTATTAATGAATTCAATTCTAAATTAAGAAAACTTTTTCTAGTTGAATTAAATCTTTGTTATTTGAATAGTATCTTAGTTAAGAATCTAATTATCTCTTTTATCAAAATTTTCGGTCTCTGATATTTTAATTCTTCTAGCAATTAGGTAAACTAAAATAACTGCTATAGCAATCCAAATTAAAATTTGTAAAATAACGGCAAATGTTCCCATACCATTAAAGTTTTACAGCTGTACCATACGCTAAAATCTCAGCACAACCTTGCATTACCATCGCAGTCGTTAACCGTACATTAATAATGGCATCTGCTCCCATACGTTGCGCATCTTGTTGCATACGTTGCATGGCTTGTTCTCTAGCGTGTGCTTGAAGTTTTGTGTATTCTTCTATTTCACCACCCACGATATTTTTTAGACCTGCAAAAAAATCACGACCTATATTGCGAGCACGTACTGTGCTACCACGAGCAACACCTAGAATTTCCTTAATTTCTCTATTAGGAATAGTTTCGGTTGTTGTAATAATCATATGAAGTTGTTTTTTAATTAATGTACTATATAGGTAGCATTCATCTAAGTTTTGTTACACTACTAAATAATCTTAAAATACTAATTCGTAGCAATAGAAGGGATATTCTTTTATTCTTGAAAAATATATTTCACCTGTTTTTTCATAACCTCGCTGAGTATAAAACTGTATATTTCTGGGGTTTTGTGAAAATGTATCTAATCTTACAGAGGCATAGTTATGTTCTTGAGCATACTTTTCAGCATAACATAATAAAAATTGTGCGTGTCCTCTTTTTTGATGGGTGGGATGAATTGCTAATCGGTGAATGTAAATATTATTGTTTGTAGTTAGCCACGATACCGATTTGTATTCTTCATCCATAAAGGTAGAAATAGTGATACACCCTATGATAGTACCTTCTAATTCTAAAACATAGAGTTCACCTCTTTTAAAATCTTTAAAAAAAGCTTCTTTAGAAGGATACTTTTCATTCCATTGATAGATGTTTTTTTTTGCTAAATGTTTGCCACAAGCTCTGGTAATATTTAGTATAGTTTCTATATCTTTTTCTAAGGCTTTTCTAATGTTCATATGCATTTCTACATTATTCAAAAAATAGCGACTGCTCGTACAGGTGAACCTGTACCACCTCTAATTTTTAAGGGCAACCCAATAAATTGAAATTCGCCCTTACCTACTAATTTATGTAGATTGATAAGGTTTTCATAATGGGTAAAACCATATTCACCACAGATATGATGTACTTTTTTATTCGAAATTCCAGGAACCCCAGGTGACATGGTCTCTACACCAAAAGAGGCTATTTTCTTTGAAGCTAAGTATTCTGCTGAAGCGATAGATATCCCAGGGCCTTTCCCCCAATTATCAGTATTAAAGTACCTTCTGTAATGATTTGTATAAAATAAGATACAAGTACCTTCTTTGATGGTTAAACCTTCTTTTTTAAGAGTTTCTTCTATTTCTTGGGGTTCTATTAATTCTTGTAAATTTTTATGAGAAAAATCTAAACAAATACCTTTTGTATAAAACATAGACAAAGGCATCGTATCTATAGATTTTCCTTTGTGTTTTGCGGCCATATGGTTAATGGCATCTACATGTGTGCCCGTATGTTCTCCTAGCTCTAATTTATAAACCGCAGGGGTTTTTGTAGTATGGTTTTTTATATGATTCCATTCTTCATGCGTATTATGTACAGTCATTTTTACTTGTGGTAAATCTTTATATACAGGCATGCCTTCATAAATCTCTTGGCTTAAGTCTATGATTGCTGTCATTTTTTTAGATATCATCGTTTATTTCAATCCAATATCCATTTGGGTCTTGAAAGTAAACTTGCTTAATTCCATCTTTTCTAACATAATCTTTGTTCGGAGTATTAAGCCAATCTGAGTAATCAATTTTTAATTTTTCTAGATGTTCCACAAATAAATTGATATCGGCTGTAGCTAATGCAAAATGAACAGCTTTGTTAGTTTTTATTTCAGAATTTGGACGTGGAATCAGATGAAGCTGTTTTCCTTCATTAAGTGATAACCACCTTGTTTGTGAGTCTGAAGCTGTATTCTTAACTTCTTCAAGTTGAAGTACCTCTTGATAAAATTCAACAGATTCATTTACATCTTTTACAGAAAGTGCTAAATGATTAAATGAAAAAATAGGCATTGTTACATTTTATTATAAGATTAAGATACTTCTGGTCTTTAATTTTAAAAGTATTTTTGAACTACATCCTTTAAACAGTGAGCTTGTTAAATGTCAAAAAAAGTTCATCATTTTGTCCAAAAGATAAAATACTCATCCCTAAAAATATTAATGTTGCTAGTGCTTTTATCATTTCTCCGCTGTTTCTTTTCCAATTCGCTCAATCATAACCTTGGCATTTTCGTTTTTAGGATTTAATTCTAATGATTTTTGATAATTTTCTTTTGAAAGTTCGAACTGCTTATCCGTAAAATAGCCTTCGCCCAAACTATCAAATGCATTGGCTGAATTTGGATGCAACTCCGTATTTAATTTGAAAACCTCAATTGCTTTAGTTCTTTGGCTATCTCTTAAATAGTTATAAGCAAGTCTGTTTATAGTATTTTCGCTTATATTATAATCATTCGGATTTTTACTAACCGCACTTTTTATTTTAGTGATCGCAGTACCTGTATCATTTTCTACAAATTCCTTTACAATTTTGTTTACAATTGGTATTCTAGGTGCTTTGTATTTCGATTTTTCAAGGATGTTGTCAATTGATGCTATTAATTCGTTCATTGCTAATCTACCACCTTGGTTAGTCAAAAATATGTAATCATAGCCATCAGTCAGATTTTTCTTTATCAAAGACTGATAACCATCTACCGAACCATCGTGTTGAACATACTTTTTACCTTCTTTTATAAATGGACTCCAGCCAAAACCATAACCATATTTTTGACCATTGATATTTAAAATAATTTGTCCATTAACTAATTTCCCATTTGCAAATGCAATGTTAAGTGTTTGTTCTGAAACTAATTTGTTCTGATTTAAAGCATTGTTCCATTTCTCCAAATCATTTAAAGTTGAATATATTCCGCCTGGGCCGATTACAGAAGACATATAATCTGATTTTGACCCAATAAGATTATAGCCATTTACAAAATTAGAAGAACTTTTCGCCACGGTCTTTGTAGCTGTGGTATTTTGCATTTCTAAAGGTTTAAAAATCTCTTGATTGAAAAATTGGTCAATTGGTTTGCCTGAAACTTTTTGAATTATTAAAGCAAGTATTGTATATCCCGAATTGCTGTATCGAAAAGTTTTTCCATTTTTAAGCTCAAGGGAATCTTGTTTCATCAGCATTTCAAAAACATCTGTATTATTTGGGTTTGAAAGTTTATAATATTCCGTATCCGTTAATCCTGAAGTATGATTCAATAGTTGTCTTACAGTAATATTTTTCAAATAGTCTGGATAATCTGGGAAAAAGTCTTCGATTTTATCATCAAAAGTTAGTTTGTTTTTTTCTTGTAACATCATAATTCCCATTGCAGTAAATTGTTTGGAAACCGATGCTATGTAAAACACAGATTCGGGCGTTATTTTTTCCTCGGTTTCTTCGTTGGCGTAACCAAAAGATTTCTTGTAAATAATAGAGTCGTTTTTTGTAACCAAAACAGCTCCGTTAAACATTCCGTTCGAGTGGCTGAAATTAAACAAAGAATCGAGTTGTTCTGCTTGAGTACTCTTTTTGTCTGGTTCAGTTTTTGAACTATTCGAGCAGGAATTAAAAATTAACAAGACAATTAGCAAACTGTAAAATGGAAGTTTCATTTAATCTATTTTTCTTTAAGGACGATAAATTTTCTTAATTGTGACGACGTTTCTTATTAATGGATGGGTTATGGTTTTGTTGCGTGTTTGAGCAACTAAATTAACAAATACAAACCGAATAGAAAATATGCGAGGATTTTCGTAAGTAGGCGAGTACGAACAATGAATTATACACGGCTTGTTGTGCGTAGTTATTTTATTCGATAGATGGTTTCATTCGTGATACTATCATTTGATACTATCAAAGATACAATCATTTAACTAAGATTATGGAATGAAACGGAATTTTTAATTGGGCGCAACGTTAAGCTATGCGGAGTTTTAATTCTGTTTAGCAAATCATAAATGAGCGAAGTTATAGGACACCTTTTTAAGAAACAAACTAAATCACATACGCTCAGGTACATCAATACCTAATAAACCAAAAGCAGTTTTTATAACTTCAGAGGTCTTTTTTGAAAGCTGTACTCTAAAGATTTTTTCTTGCTCATTATCTGAACCCAAAATAGGTACACTTTGATAAAAAGAATTGTATTCTTTTACCAGCTCATAGGTATAGTTAGCGATTAATGCAGGGCTGTAATTTTGTGCGGCTTGTTGCACCGTTTCAGGGAAAAGAGATAGTTGTTTTAACAAATTACGTTCTTTTTCACCTAGAGATATCTCACTTTCACTCAATATGACAGAGAGATCAGAATTGGCTTTTCGAAGAATCGATTGAATTCTTGCATACGTGTATTGAATAAAAGGCCCTGTATTTCCTTGAAAGTCAATTGAGGCAGCTGGGTCAAATAAAATTCGTTTTTTAGGATCTACCTTTAAGATAAAATACTTTAAAGCACCTAAACCAATAGTTTTGTATAAACTTTCTTTTTCCTCTTCGGTATATCCCTCTAGTTTACCTAATTCCTCAGAAATTTCTCTGGCGGTAGCGGTCATATTTACCAATAGATCATCGGCATCTACCACGGTTCCTTCTCGTGATTTCATTTTACCACTGGGTAAATCGACCATACCATAGCTTAAATGATATAAGTTTTTGGCCCAATCGAAGCCTAATTTTTTAAGAATTAAAAACAATACTTTAAAGTGATAATCTTGCTCATTACCAACAGTGTAAACCAATCCGCCTACATCAGGATGATCTTTAATACGTTGTATGGCTGTACCAATGTCTTGGGTCATATAAACCGCGGTACCATCAGAGCGTAGTACTATTTTTTCATCAAGACCTTCATCGGTTAGATCACACCAAACTGAGCCATCTTCTTTTGTAAAGAATACACCAGTTTTTAAACCTTCAGCTACAAATTCTTTACCTAATAAATAAGTGCTACTTTCGTAATAAAGCGTATCAAAATCTACGCCTAAATTTTTATAAGTAATATCAAATCCTTCATAGACCCAGCCATTCATCGTTTTCCAAAGATCGACAACTTCTTTATCACCATTTTCCCACTTGCGAAGCATTTCTTGTGCTTCTAACAGGATTGGTGCTTGTTTTTTTGCATCTTTTTCTAAAATGCCCTTCGCGACAAGCGATGCTATTTCTTTTTTATATTCTTGATCGAATTTTACATAATAATTACCCACCAATTTGTCACCTTTTAATCCTATAGATTCAGGTGTTTCTCCGTTTCCATAACGCAACCAAGCTAGCATACTTTTACAGATGTGAATACCACGATCATTAATGATCTGTGTTTTATATACTTTTTTACCCGATGCTTTTAAAATCTCAGCGACAGCATAGCCTAGTAAATTATTACGAATATGTCCTAAATGCAGTGGTTTATTGGTGTTTGGTGAAGAATATTCAACCATAGTCGCCTTTTCATCAAGCTCAGTTTCAATTCCAAAATTTTCAGTTTTATAAATGGCTTTAAACTGATGTAAGAAAAAAGCATCACTTAATTCTAAATTCAAAAATCCTTTTACAACATTAAAATCAGCAACTTCTTCAACATGTTCCTTAATATATTGCCCGATATTAGCGCCAATTTCAACAGGATTTCCTTTTACAACTCTCAGAAATGGAAAAACAACAATAGTAATATCACCAGCAAAATCTTTACGTGTTGCTTGAAACTCTACATGTTCTATTGAGGCATTATAAATACTTCGAAAAGCATTTTGTACTGTAGATTTTAAGTTATTTTGAATATTCATTTACTAAAAATTGAAGCGCAAAATTAAGTAATTACAGTACAAATTACTACTTTTATTCATGCTAATTAGAACTTAATTAATGCAGAAGAAATATACCATTCAAAAATCGCCGTTTGTTGTACCTACTACAGATGGTAAGCTGATAGAAGAGCATTTTGGAAATGCCACAGATGGTAATTCAAAAGTAAGCATTGCTCATATGATAGCGCCACCGGGTTGGGGTGAACCTTTTCAAACTCCAAAATTCGATGAATATACTTACATAATAAAAGGAAAAAAACAGTTTATCATTGAAGAAGATACTGTTGTTTTAGAAGCGGGTCAATCTATAAAAATTGAAAAAAATACGAGAGTGCAATATTCCAATCCGTTTGCGGAAGAATGTGAATATTTAGCTATTTGTTTACCTGCGTTTTCGATGGATTTAGTAAATAGAGAAGAAGTATGAATGTTCAACCTTTTCACATCGCAATACCTGTTCACAACCTAGAAGAATGCCGAACTTTTTACCGAGAAATACTGAATTGTGAAGAGGGTAGAAGTTCTGACCATTGGGTAGATTTCAATTTATTTGGACATCAATTGGTTATTCATTATAAACCTAAATCTGACATCGATGTACACACCAACGCTGTAGATGGAAAGCATGTACCTGTGCCGCATTATGGTGTGGTATTGGCTTGGCATCAGTTTCATGCGTTTGCAGATAAACTTACATCAAAAGGAGTCACTTTTGTAATAGAACCGTACACGCGATTTAAAGGAGAAGTAGGAGAGCAAGCGACCATGTTTTTTTTAGATCCTGCAGGGAATGCTTTAGAGTTTAAGGCATTTAAAGACATGAGTCAATTATTTGCGAAATAAACTTAAATCTAAGATATACTACTTTTAAGAAGCATATATTTGCATTTTATAAAGAGATATGTCAACATTTTTAGATTTAGGAATACATAAAAAGTATTTAAAAGCTTTAAAAGAACTTGGTATAGATACACCAACAGAGATTCAGGAAAAAACGATTCCTATTTTATTAGATTCTAAAACAGATTTTATAGGGTTGGCTCAAACGGGCACGGGAAAGACTGCGGCTTTTGGCTTACCAGTTTTACATCAAATAGACGATTCAAAAGCTATAGTGCAAGTGCTTGTTTTAACACCAACGCGTGAATTGGCACAACAGATAAAAAAGCAACTGTTTAAATTCACAAAATATACTAATGCTAGAGTTTTTGTTGAGGCAGTGTATGGTGGTGAGAAAATAGATATTCAGATTGGTAGATTAAAACGACCAACTCATATTATTGTAGCCACGCCTGGTCGTTTGATCGATTTAATAGAGAAGAAATCTATCGATCTGCAAACTATTAAAACCTTAGTTTTAGACGAAGCCGATGAAATGCTTAGTATGGGTTTTAAACAAGAACTAAATGCTATCTTAAAATATACTACAGGGTCTAGAAATACGTGGCTTTTTTCTGCTACAATGCCAGAAGAAGTCAAAAAGATTATCACGAACTATATGAGTAATGATGCTAAAAAGGTTGAAGTCAATAAAAATGCATTGGTAAATGCTAACATTACTCATAAATATATATTAACTTCTATTAAAAATAAAACAGATAAACTTATTCAGCTACTTGAACGTAGCACCAATGATCGTGGTATTATATTTTGTAGAACAAAGTTAGGAGCTCAAAGCTTAGCTAAAGAATTATTAGAAGACGGATTTTCGGTTGCAGCTTTAGAAGGTGATATGCAGCAGAAAGAGCGTGACAAAGTTATGAGAGCTTTTAAAAATAAAAGCTTACAATTTTTAGTATCTACAGATGTTTCTGCAAGAGGTATCGATGTAACCGATTTAAATTTTGTAATACATCATCAATTACCAGAAAGTTTAGAATATTATACGCATAGAAGTGGTAGAACAGCGAGAGCTGGAAAAACTGGTGATTCTATAGCGTTAATTTTACCTAGTGAATTGCAACATATACATAAAATTCAAAAAGAATTAGGAATCAAATTTGAAGAATCGCTCGTATAATTACTGTTGAAAGTTTCGAAGTTAACTATTTGTTAACTATAATTACAAGTTTTTGTCAGCATCAAATATTGATTAATTTTGAATATGTAACTAATTTTATGCTATGATTGTTAAATTAATCGTATTGTTAATACTCTTTATAATAACTGTTTCAGTTAACTTTTTGGCTTAACTTCTTCTTTTACAGGCTAACAAAGTATTTTTTAGTAGCATGGCTATGGTCATCGGGCCTACACCACCAGGTACGGGTGTAATATAACTAGCTTTTCTACGCACACTTTTAAAATCTACATCACCCACTAAACGAAAACCATTTTTTTTAGATGGGTCAGCAACTCTGGTAATACCTACATCTATTATCACCACGTCATCTTTGACCATATCGGCCTTTAAGAATTCGGGAATACCCAATGCAGCAATAATAATATCTGCATTTTTGGTAAATTCTTCAAGGTTTTTTGTTCTACTATGCGTTATGGTTACGGTGGCATTACCCACTTTTCTTTTTTGTGATAGCAAAATGCTCATGGGGCTACCTACTATATGACTTCTACCGATAACAACTACATTTTTACCAGATGTTTCTATATTGTATCGATCGAGTAACTCTAAAATTCCGAAAGGTGTAGCAGAAATAAATGTGGGTAAATTCAATGCCATTTTACCAACGTTTGCTGGATGAAACCCATCTACATCTTTATCAGGGTGCACTGCCATTATCACTTTTTGCTCATCTATATGTTTTGGAAGTGGTAATTGCACGATAAAACCGTCAATGTCGTTATCAATGTTTAGAATGGCAATCTCATTTAACAATTCTTCTTCGGTTGTTTCTTCAGGTAATCTTACTAGTGTAGATTCAAAACCAACACGTTCACATGCTTTTACTTTAGCGTTTACATACGTTAAACTTGCCCCATCATTCCCAACAATTACTGCTGCTAAATGAGGTGCTTTTAAATCACGTTCTTTCATGTCGGCAACCTCTAGAGCGATTTCTTCTTTTATATCTGCCGAGGTTTTTTTTCCGTCAAGTAAAATCATATTTTGGATATAGTTTAATTTATTATGTTGTCACCTCGATCGGAGTCGAGAGGTCATTTATTTTTTTAAATTTAGAGTGACTTTCATTGTTACACTCAGCTAAAATTTTCAATAAATCATATTTATCATTTGCAAGTGCTAGTTTCTTTTTTCTACCCTATTTTTTATTTTTTTCTCAAAATAGATGGCCTGATTAACATCGTTGAATTCTTGATAAAATATTAACTTAACAGGTCTTCTTTTGTATGTAAAACTAGTTGTATTTATACCTTGATTGTGTTCTGAAACCCTCTCGTCTATATTGTTTGTAATACCTGTGTAAAGATAATTATCAGAGCATTGAACTATATAAACAAAATATAGCTTCATAGAACCTCTCGACTCCGCTCGAGGCGACATTCAATATTAATAATAAACTATTAAAAAAAATGAGATAAGTCACCTTACCTCATTTTTTATCTCATTCCTTTCATCATTTGCATCATACGCTTGCCTCCACCACCTTGCATCATTTTCATCATTTTGCTCATCTGATCGAATTGCTTCATAAGCTGATTTACTTCTTGTACCGATGTACCCGAACCTTTTGCAATGCGTTTTTTTCTACTAGAATTAATCATAGCAGGTTTGCTTCTTTCTGAAGGTGTCATAGAATGGATAATGGCCTCTATTCCTTTAAAGGCATCATCATCAATATCGACATCTTTCATAGCTTTACCAACACCAGGAATCATACCCACTAGATCTTTCATATTACCCATCTTTTTGATCTGTTGAATCTGTTTTAAGAAATCATCAAAACCAAACTGGTTTTTGGCAATTTTCTTTTGTAGTTTTCGAGCTTCTTCTTCATCAAACTGTTCTTGAGCACGTTCAACTAACGAGACAACGTCACCCATGCCTAAGATACGATCTGCCATACGATCGGGGTGGAAAACATCAATCGCTTCCATCTTTTCACCCGTACCAATAAACTTAATAGGTTTATCAACGACCGATTTGATCGACAAAGCCGCCCCACCACGAGTATCGCCATCTAGTTTTGTAAGTACAACACCTTCAAAGTTTAAGATATCGTTAAACGCTTTTGCAGTGTTTACAGCATCTTGACCCGTCATAGAATCTACTACAAAAAGTGTTTCTTGCGGATTTACAGCTTTATGGATATTTGAGATTTCTGTCATCATCTCTTCATCAACAGCTAAGCGACCAGCGGTATCAATAATCACTACATTTTTACCATTAGATTTTGCGTGTTGAATAGCATTTTTAGAAATTTCAACAGGATTCTGATTTCCTTCTTCTGCATATACTTCAACACCTATCTGCTCACCAACTACTTTTAACTGATTGATCGCTGCTGGACGATATACATCACAACCCACTAACAAGACTTGCTTCGTCTTTTTGTTTTTAAGATAGTTTGCAAGCTTACCAGAAAAGGTCGTCTTACCAGAACCTTGTAAACCAGACATTAAGATGATTGTTGGTGAACCACCAAGGTTGATACCTACAGTTTCACCACCCATTAATGCTGTTAATTCATCTTTAACGATCTTAACTAATAATTGCCCAGGATTTAACGTAGTTAATACATTTTGACCCAGTGCTTTTTCTTTTACACGATTGGTAAATTCTTTGGCTATTTTATAGTTAACATCGGCATCTAAAAGAGCTCTACGAACCTCTTTTAATGTCTCGGCAACATTTATTTCAGTAATTTTTCCATGCCCTTTTAAAACATGAAAAGCTTTATCTAATTTATCACTTAAGTTATTGAACATACTCCTACGTCATTTTTTATAAGTGGCAAAGATACTAATTTGTGAAGAGAAAATTTAGTCAGAAATGAGGGTTTTTACAATAACTTTTGCAGCTATTTTACTACCTTTTAAGGAAGGGTGAAAACCATCAGTACCATAATAAGAAAAATCATTTGTTTTGTCAAAATGGGCTTTCCATGCCTTACCTACGGGTGCTAGTAAAGCATTATTTCTCTTTGCTGCATCGGTATGATTTTTTATAACTTCCTCAAAGGTGTGATAATACTGTTTTGAAGGCCAAACCATAAAATAAACAAGTTTCGTATTTGTAGCATCACATACCTTTTTCAGTTTTTCACCATAGTTTATAAGGCTGGTTCTACCATATTCTTGTGAAGAAGGACCTTGCTGAATAATTACAAAGTCGTACGCATTTTTTTTGATAAGTTTTTGAACTTTTCCATCACTCCAATGATCTTCTAAACCATAATTTGGGAAAGCAACCAATGCTGTTTTTACAGTTTTACCTTTTCTGTTGGCTTCTTTTTAACTAATGAAGGTAACTCATTGGTATAGGTTAGACTGTTCCCAATAAAAAGGATACTAGTTTTTGAATTAACTTGCGAAAAGCTTAACACATAGATGAGTAGTAATACGCAAAAAATAATTTTTTTAGAATGCATTTTCTAAGTTCGCTTATCGGTCTCAGCTATGAGTAGTTGCGTGGATTAGTGGTTAATTTTTAAGTACACACCAAACTGAAAATCTGCGAGGATTTTCGTAAGCAGGCTCGTACCAAGCAATTAATAGCATCGTTGTGTGCAGTTTTTATTCGGTTATTCTTTTCTTTAAATCCATTCTTTCGTGCAGTATTCTCGTGATTTCCACATAATTTTTATCCAATGTTCTGTAAAATATTATGTGTCGGTTTGCTTTAACACCGAGAAGTTGCTTTGATATTCCTTTGTAGTTTTTTCCTAAATCTGGATTTTCCGCAATTTCTTCACAATTAAAAATCAGTTCATCGTAATATTTGTCAGCCTGTTTTTCAGACCAAACCTCAAATGTGTAATCCCAAATCTTCGATAAATCCTCAACAGCTTTGTTGGTCAGTTTATATTCAGCCATTCGAGTGCTTTTTGGCTTTCAAAGATTCTAGATGTTTTTTTGGGTCAAAATCGAGAGCAATTCCGCTATCGATTCCTTCTTGTATTGCGTTTTTTAAAGCAATCACTTTACTTTCTTCTTCTTCTAAAAGTCTTAATCCAGCACGAATAACTTCACTAACGTTTTTAAACCTTCCTTCACTTATTCGGTTTTGAATGAATTGGTCAAAATAATTTCCGAGCGATATTGATGTGTTTTTGTTCATTTGACATAATTTATTCAAATATACCAAAAACTGGTATAACAGCAAATTTTTTTTTCAAAATTCTGACTAACGTCAATTTTGTTTACTGATTATTAAGCTCTTATTAAACCCTAAATCTTCAGGTTTTAAATCAAATTTATCGATTTGTTTTTTAATTCTTTTCATCATTCCAAGTTTTCTTTTTTGATCGAGGAATAAGTATTGTTTTGGTGGTTGATATTGGATTTTTTTAGTAATCATATTCCATATAATTACGGCTAATTTTCTTGCAGTTGCGCTCACAGCTGAGTGCCTTCCTTTTCTATAAGCTACTCTGCATACACCCCAAATTCTTTAACATCTTCTAGTTCTTGCCCAATGGCTACAAAGTGAGATCGACTTCCTATATCAATACCTGCTGCATTGAAATTTACCACATCCATTGCGAGTTTCATTTTTCTTTCCATTCTAAAAAAATTAATGATTTATAAAAAATGATCCTAAGGAAATGTAACATTGTATTTGAAAATTATTCTGAACGGGGTAACTGAGAGATCAGTTCCACCACTGAAATTATCAACAAGCCTCTGAACCACGAATTCAGAGGCTTTTACATTTTCAACCAGAATTACGCCCGAGCTATGATGCATCAGTTTAAAAATCGGCCTTGCATAGGATCTTGATAAAGGTCGGAAGTGCAAAGAAGTTAGCAAAAGAAATTAATAGAATTTCTTTATGTGGGGAATTACAGCTAACGTTAAAATATGGTTATTTTCTAATGAATTATATCGACTGATAAGCGAATTTCGATGAAATTTTTTTAAGAAACAAACTAAATTAGCTTTCCTTTAGATAACCTTTTTAAATGGAAATATTTTAAAATACGTTAAACTTCTCCACAACCATTCTAAAGGTCCATAATTATATCGTGACAGCCACCATTTACTAAAAAGCATTTGTATAATGATGATTACAATGCCTAATAGAAAGGTATAGATATTTCTTAATTCACCAAGATATCCCATTCCCCAACCATAGAGTATCGCAGTACCTATAATTGTTTGCATAAAATAATTGGTTAACGCCATTCTACCATACGAAGCAAATTTTTGCAGAAAACGCTCACCTTTTAATTTCATATAGATTAATAAAAAACTTAGTATTAAACTTAAGGTCATAAATAGATTTGAAAGGTCATAGCCTGTTAAGGCAAATATAGAAGTCCAATTTCCAAAATTTGACTGCCCTTCTTTATTAGCTATTGAAAATAGAAAACTCATGAGAACAGTGGTTAACAGAAATAATCCTATTGACCAGTATAAACCTTTCAATAGTTTCTTTCTATTTTCTCTAAAACTTTCAAAGAATTTTAATTTACCAGCATACAATCCTAATAAAAAGAAAGCAAAGGTTAAGTAGCCTCTACCAAAAACACCTAATTGAAAATCGAGTTTCATGAGATGCCCTTCGGTAGCATTACTAGTAAAGACCTCCATAAGATTTCCGTTTTTTATACTATTGAAATAGTTTATAATAGCAGGATTATTTGGAGTAAATGCTACACCAGAAAACAGCGAGTCATTTCCAGCGAAAGCAAAAACAAGATAACGCCCAATACCTAAAAATAAAATTCCAGCAAGTGCTAGAATCCACTTAGGTTTTATGCTGTAAAAAGGAATTAAAAACACACCTAATAAGGCATATATGGTTAAAATATCGCCTCTATAGAATAGGTGGTGTATAGCACCTATTATGAGTAATAATAACAACCTCCACATGAAACGTCCTTCAAATCGAGTATTTTTTTCTGCTCCCTTTTCCATTTGAATAAAGAAGCTTAAACCAAATAAAAATGAGAATAGGGCGAAGAATTTTCCACGGATAAACAGAAATATAAAACCTTCAACGATACCGTCTAATACTCCTTGATTAGCCGCAGCCATGGCATCGGCAGGGGGAAGGCTGCCAATATAATTTTCTACCATGTGTACTATGACAATTCCTGCTAATGAAAAGCCACGCAATGCATCGATAGATTGAATTCTTTCTTTGTTCATGAGGTTATAATTAGTTGTATTTCAGAAGATTATATGTCTAAGTTAATCATTCGTGAATAAAGTTTTACTGTGCTATTAAAATTTTATAATTTAGTTAATATAATTTTAGCCTATGTCACAACAAGAAACAAATGCCTATATATTGGGCACCGAAGCTGCCGAATTACATCGCCTAGGGTTACAACATCAAGTATGGGCAAGTGAAGCCATAAGAGGCTGGGATTTAGCTGGTTTTACCCAAGGTCAAACGATTCTAGATTTAGGTTGTGGGCCTGGTTTTTGTACTACAGAATTAGCTTACATAGCTGGTGAAAAAGGTAAAGTAATTGGTGTAGATAAGTCACAGCACTATATTGATTTTTTAGATAGAGTTGCAGAACAATTCAACTTAAATATTGAAACTCAATGTTGTGATTTTAATGATATGCAACTCGCTGAAAATAGCTTAGACGGCGTTTATGATCGTTGGGCACTAGCTTGGGTTCCTAATGCTAAAGAAGTACTTACAAAGCTTCATCGCGCATTAAAAAAAGGTGGGGTAGTAGTGACTCAAGAATATTTTGATTGGTCAACCTTACAGACCGAACCTCATATTTCTGCATTGGCAAAAGGAATCGCTGCAGCGTTGCAAAGCTTACGTGATCAAAATGATATAGACGTAGGAAGAAAATTACCCGTCTATTTTGAAGAATGTGGTTATGAAGTAATTCATACTAGGCCTTTAACTAAAATGGCAACTCCTAATCAGTTTACCTGGCATTGGCCTAAGAGTTTTTTTACAATCTATTTTCCGAAATTGGTTGCTGCAGGTTATCTAACTCAAAAAGAAGTGAATGATGCTTTGTCTGCTTTTGAAGATCTTGAAAAAATGCCGGGTGCTACTATTTTTACACCCACCATGCGTGAAGTAATTGCAAGAAAAATCTAGTAATCTTTTTTTAATGTTTTGGTATGATGCTCTACGTGATGTGCTGTCCACATTATTATTTCCCGAACTACCATCTTACCCATAAGCGGGTGCGGAAGTACGAGCTCATCTAAATCATTATCTTTTATTTTACGCGTTTTATATTGTAGTTTTTTGTTTTCATTTTTTAACCTGTTTAAGATGTACTGCTTATCTTTTATTTTTGGAGGTTGCAACTTTTCATTATAAATTTTTGCATTTTCTAAGTTTTCAGACAATTTTTTCTCATATTTTTCTGCTACAGTTTTATAGGAGCGTACTTCTCTGTTATTTTTTCCGAACATAGTACGCATTAAAAGCCTTGGCATGCTTAACGAATCATTTAAAGGCTTAATACTTTTTAAAAGGTGCAATGCATGCTGTCCTACTGTCCATCTACCTTCTGGACCTTGTATCCATTTTTCATCTGGCTGATTTTCTAGCCAGTCAAATAATTCATGGTGTTTGGCTTCTAAAATTTCTGCGATCGCTTCTTTATCCATAAGAAATAATTTATAGAACTAAAGATATAGAAAATTAATTTATCTGGTAATACTGTTTTCTTTCACGTCATCCAAGGATAAAGCTCATTAAATATCGTATATAAATAATAAAAAGCTGAGGCAGTGATTTATTTTTTATCTAGAGATCGAAAAAGTTGTTAGAAATCAGACAAACAAGAGATAATTTTGCAACTTTTTTAAGTCACAGTTCATCAGTAAAGTGACCTCGGTGTTTTTCTTTACTAAACTTTTCTTTGTTATAATTTTCTGATTGACCTTTAGGTACAGATAAGTTTTTCCAATCTTTTCCTTTGAGCATTTTTCCTAAAAAAACAATTTGACCGACATGAAAAGAGTAATGACACAGTTGTCTGTTAATAGCTTCTAATACAGAGTGCCCTATATTTCTTATATAGATGATTTGCTCTAAGTCTTCTATTTTAAGAGTATTTATTATGGTAAATAAACAATGCCAACCAGATTCCCAATAGGTAATAACTTCTTCTTTAGTAGTAAATGAATTTATAAATTCTTGATCTCTATTTCTCCAACCTTTTTCACCATCTTCTGTATAAAAGTTGGTCCATCGACTTAACATGTTACCAGCTATATGTTTTACAATAATAGCTATAGAATTATCATCTTTACTAGTTTGCCAAAAGAATTGTTCTTCATCTAATTGCTCAAAAGTCTTATCGCCTAAGTCTTTATAATAGTTCAATTGTTTTTGAATACTATCTATATAATTTTGATGCATAAAAAAGAGTCCTCATCTTAAAACAGAGCGCTCTAAATTTACTCAATATTATTCAAAAATTACTTTGACTTTACAAATTTTATGGAGCTTGTATTAACACAATATCTTTTTCCTGTAGTTTCTTTAGGTCCGTCATCAAAAATATGTCCCAAATGACCATCGCAACGGGTACATGTTATTTCTGTACGTATCATACCATGACTGGTATCTCTTGTAAAATCAATAGTGCCAGGTATTGCATTATCAAAAGATGGCCATCCGCAATGTGATTCATATTTGCTTCCAGATTCGAATAACTGCGCATTGCAAGCCCTACAGTGATACGTGCCTTTTTCAAAATGTTTTGTATAACCTTCGTTGCCAGGTCTATCTGTACCTTTTTGACGGAGTACATAATACTCTTGAGGGCTTAATTCTTCTTTCCAAGCTTTATCAGATTTGATAATTTTTTCTGACATTTTATTTCTCTGCTATAAATTTTAAAGCTACACCATTTATACAATGCCTTATACCAGTTGTCTTTTTGGGACCATCATCGAACGAATGTCCTAAATGACCTCCGCATGAATTACATTTTAATTCGGTTCTAGCATAACCTATTTTATAGTCAATATCTTTTTCTACACTGTTTTTAATTGCTCTGTCGAATGAAGGCCAACCAGTTCCAGAATCAAATTTATGTTCAGATTTATAAAGAGGTGTATTACATGCCGCACATACATATATCCCTTTATTATAGTTTTTGTTGAGCTTACTAGTAAATGGTCGTTCTGTACCTGCTTGCCTTAACACATAAAATTGTTCTTGTGTAAGTATATTTTTCCATTCAGATTCTGATTTAGTAATCTTATATTCTTTTTTCTTTTTTTGCTCAGTTTTCTCTTTTTTTTGCGCACTAGTTGAGCAACTTAGAAAAACAAAAAATACGATTAGTACAGTTAAAATATTTTTCATCTTCTATGTTTTTATAAAATCTATTATTTTTTGAATGACGGTATCATCTCGTAAAACTTTTCGATGTCCTAAACCATTTGTTATAAGTAAAAGACCATTCTTTAGGTTTTGTCGAATTTTAAATGCAGCACTTACATCTACATCATTATCTTTAGTATCATGAATTACATAGGTTGGAATAGTAACCTTTTGCGCAACTTTATAGGCATCAAAATCACTCACATTAAAATTTAATTTTTTTAATACGATGGCTTTCATTTTATCTGATGTTTTTTGTTTTAACCCCATTTTTATAACAAAATCATCAAAAATTTTATGAGTAGAATATTCAATACCAATTGTAATTGCTTTTTTAGCTATTGGTTTTTTCGATTGTACGTTTAATAAAGTAATGCCTCCAAACGAATGTCCAATAGCGGCATCAAATGGACCATACTTTTCTGCGATATGTTCTAAAGCTTTAATATTCTCAACCATGTTGGTTGTTTTACCTTGTGATTGTCCATGAGCAAAACCATCATAAGCAATCACCATCATTCCATTTTCTAGTAACTTATCAGCTATGGCATACATTTGTGTACCTCTACCTGCCCATCCGTGAAGCAATAATACTTTTGTTTTTGAAAATCCATATTCATATACTATTAATTCTTTATCATATCCTGGAATTTTTTCAGAAATGTTTTTTGCGCTTTTTCGCATCATCATTTCTCGTTCTGGAGTTTTAAATTTTGGTGGTGTGGAAAATACCCTTAATGCAAATTTCGCTGCTGCTGTGGTTGAAAATAATTGATATAGTTTTCCGAGCCGTGTAATGCTGTCAGGAATTTTAAATGCATTATTTGGAACAGTATTTGATTTTTCATTCATAAGAACGAATTTATGTAAAATTTGTATATTTACGATAACCAAAAACGAATAGTATTATGAAGAAAATAATAACATTAGTAGGATTTCTTTTTTTAGTTTATAGTTGTAAAACAGTACCTATTACTGGGAGAAAACAATTGAGTTTAGTGAGCGATGCTCAATTATTACCCATGGCTTTTCAGCAGTATCAAGGTTTTTTAGACCAAAACAAATTATCGTCGAATACCGAAAAAGCGAATGAGTTAAAAGCTATAGGAAAGCGCGTTTCGGCTGCTGTAGATAGATATCTTAGAGCCAACGGAATGGCTGAAACAGCCGATAATTATCGCTGGGAGTTTAATTTAATCGAAGATAAAACGGTGAATGCTTGGTGTATGCCAGGAGGCAAAGTAGTCTTTTATACAGGTATTTTACCCATAGCTAAAAATACAGACGGTATTGCTGCCATTATGGGGCATGAAGTGGCGCATGCATTTGCACGCCATGGTGCCGAGCGTATGTCAACAGGAATGTTACAACAAGCAGGCGGTTTAGCAGTAGCCTTATCTACAGCTAACAAATCACCACAACAGCGTCAAATGTGGATGCAAGCTTATGGTATTGGTTCTCAATTAGGTGTTATGTTACCTTTTAGCAGAAAACATGAAACCGAAGCTGATAAACTAGGGGTTGTATTTATGATTATGGCAGGTTATGATCCTGCTGAATCTGTAAATGTATGGATACGTATGGGGCAACAACCTGGTGCAAAAAATGCGCCACCAGAGTTTTTAAGTACACACCCTTCTAACCAAACACGTATTAAACAATTACGCGAGTGGATACCTCAAGCAAAAGTAATTGCCAAACGATTGAATGCACAAACTATGGCAAACTAACCATTAAAAGATGGTTTTAATGCTAAACTTCCAAATTAAAAATTAGTACATTGTAAGCCGTTCTGCATAGCAGAACGGTTTTTAATTCTAACTAACTATGCTTAAACGAGGTGATAAAAAACTCATCAATGCCTGGGCATTTTATGATTGGGCAAATTCAGTATATTCATTAGTAATTTCGACAGCCGTTTTTCCTATTTATTATGCTTCTATAACCAAAGACAAAACAGTTTCGTTTTTAGGTATGCAATGGGAGCATCCCGATGCACTTTTTAGCTATTCTATCTCGTTTTCGATGTTAGTGGTAGCTTTTATTTCCCCGATATTATCAGGAATTGCTGATTATACAGGTAATAAATTAAAATTTTTAAAAGCATTTTGTCTTATTGGTTCTTTGGGAGTAATGAGTTTATTTTTTTTTGAAAGTATAGCTACCGTTTGGGTAGCCATTGTATTTTCAGTTATTGCAAGTATTGGTTTTTGGGGGAGTATTGTCTTTTACAATGCGTATTTACCTGAAGTAGCTTATCCTGAGCAGCAAGATAAGGCGAGCGCCAAAGGGTTTATGTTCGGGTATGTTGGTTCTGTAATTTTGTTACTTGTAAATTTAGGAATGATGATGTTCCCTAGCTTTTTTGGATTTGATGTTAGTATAGATGAAAGTTTAAAGTTAAACGGTAGCGAAGCTGAAATCGACGAAGCTATTAAAAGTGCTAAAAATTCTGCTGCTTTGAAAGCTATGAGAATATCTTTTGTTATGGTTGGGTTGTGGTGGTTAGGTTTTGCCCAGATTACCTACCGACGTTTACCTAATAATGTTTATAAACGCAAGCCTGAAAAGGATTATATCAAGAAAGGATTTAAAGAATTAAGAAAAGTATATAATGAAATACGGAGGTATCCACAATTAAAGATCTTTTTAATTTCTTTTTTTCTGTTTAGTGTAGGTGTACAAACCATTATTTATATGGCAGGTATTTTTGGGAGCTCAGAGTTGAACTTACCAACTAGCGACTTAATCGCAGCTATTTTATTGGTACAAGTAGTAGCGATTGGTGGTGCTTATGTTTTTTCTAGATTAACCGATAAAATTGGGAATATTGCAGCGTTAAAAATAACCATTGCTGTTTGGGGCTTGGTATGTTTTGTATTATTTATGATCGATAAAGAGAGTGAAAATATAGCGATACAATTTTATTCATTGGCTGGATTGATTGGTTTGGTAATGGGGGCCATACAATCATTATCACGTTCTACCTATTCAAAATTATTACCCGAAACAGAAGATCATGCTACGTATTTTAGCTTCTATGATGTTACAGAAAAAATTGCCATTGTATTAGGTACTTTTGTCTTTGGTGCCCTTATTTGGTTAACAGATTCTATGCAGTGGAGTGTGCTCTTTTTAGCAATTTTCTTTTTAGCTTCTTTTGTGGTGTTGAGTTTTTTAAAGAAGACAAAATATGTGCAATAAAAATTAAGGTTTCGCTTATCGGGTTTGTGTATGGTTTGTAGCAAGTCTATGTTCATTTATGAAATTACTTTGCACTGCTGTAGGTTATTTAAAATGGTGTATTTAAGTTTTTTATACTTATAAGTTGTTTTTCAGAGTTTTCTTTAAGCATTTGTAAGACTTTTTATATTTGTGGTTGCAGCCACGTCAAAGTGATCAGATGCTACTATTTGATTATAGGTGTTTAGAATATAAAAACAACAGGGAACTTTCTTTAAAAATCTGTAAAGCATATGCTAATGCATCTTTCGAATTACTTGAAAAGTCAGTCAGGATAAGTGCTTTTTCATGATTTTTATTTCTATTTATTGAATAAAATTATCACATTACAATACGATAAATAATGGTATTCATCATGATAAATTTATTAGAAATCTTTTTTCTTGGATTTATGTATGATTCTCCAAACAGGAAAAACTACCCATAATACCAGAATAGAGAAGGAGGTAAGCATACCTAAATTTGTACCAAAGAATTTTTGAAAAACAGCACCTGTATATCCTAATAAAGCTGAGATGTCTAATTTTAGCAGTATAAGTATTCTAGAGAGATCTATTGGATTAAGCATTGTTGCTGCCAAAGAGAATTTATCTAAAGGATACTCTTGTAAAAGGACTAATGAAATTAGAAATAATCCATCATAGATTACAGCTAAGAACAACCATAATAAAATTGCAAAACCAAAACCTTTGATCTTATTTTCATTTGATAAGGCTATATTAAAAGCTAAAGCAACAAAGATAAAAGTGAGAAAAGTTCCAACCAATAGTAGTGACAAAAAATTAAATATTTCTGATGACTGAAAAATACCATATGCTAAAAAAGGAATACCTAAACCTATAACTAAACTCAATGATAATGAAAGTGATACACCTATATATTGTCCTAAAAAAATAGTAGAGCGTTTTAAAGGTTGTGCTAATAATAATTCGGTAAATTCACGAGAATTGTAATAATACATCACGCCAAAAATGGTACCTATTAATGGTGTAAGTACTATAATAATGTTTAATAAAGTAATTACAGCTTTAGAAGTGTTATTATTCAAAAACAATAGTACAAAACCTAAGAGTAAGTAAAAAGCAAAATAGACGTAGCTCCAGCGACTACGCATTAGATCATAAAAACTATATTTTAATATTTTAAGCATGTTCTTTAGATAAAATAGTAGCTATTGCTTGTTCTAAATTTTGTTGTTTAGTTACTTTTTGTAGTTCTTGAATACTTCCTTTAAAATAAGTCTTTCCGTCAAGTAAGAAAACGATTTCATCTGCTACTTCTTCAACAAAACTCATAATATGAGAGGTGATTAAGATGGTTTTACCTTTTTCTTTTTCTTTTTGAATGATTTCTTTTAAATGAATTAATGAAATAGGGTCTAAACCTGTGGTTGGCTCATCTAAAATTATCAATGGACTATCAAACATAAAGGTTAATACTAAATTTACTTTTTGGCGAGTACCTCCAGAAAGATTTCCTAGCTTTTGATCAAGAAAAGTATTTAAACCAAATATTTCTATTAGATCTTTATCTAAAGTTGGTTTTGAACGTAAGTTCTTGATCATTTTGATCAATTCTTTGACTGTTAGATTACTAGGAAAGCTTGCTATTTGTGGCAAATAATCAATTTCATTTCTGTACTCATGTCTGCCTAAGATACCATCATTATCAATTTTTATTGAACCTTTATTAGGAATAACCATCCCCAAAATACTTTTGATAAGGGTTGTTTTACCAGAACCATTTGGACCTAGTACCGCAAAAATACCACCACTTTTAATAGTTAAATTAAGATCTTTTAAAACCTCTACCTTACCAAATTTCTTATATAGATGTTCTATAGCTATCATTTTACAGGTCGCATTAATGGATCATTATCTAGCAAGTTGTCTGGTGTAAAAACTGGTGATACTTTTTCAGAAAAATTAATAATATCTATAAATAAGCTTCGCAACAATACCAAAGTTTCTGGTGTTTTATTCACGATATAAGAGAATAATTTTACAGGTCTGTAAGGTACATCACCATAACCATTTTTATCAAGGTCGTAACCTGTATATGAACTCCAATAATTTTCATTGAAAGAATTATCATTCAATTTACTATTGTATGATATATCAAAAGCATTATTCATAAAATTATTATGTTTAAAAACATTGGTATAACAAGCTCCAGAAATTTTTACCCCCCAACCATTTCTTACAAAATTATTGCTTTTATAATTTATTCTGGTTGATCCTTCGGTATATACACCAGTGGTGTTTTGTTCAAAAGTATTGTGTTCAATTTCGGCATCATAAATTTCTTTTAATAATAATCCATAAGATGCTGTGCCCCAGTTTTCTGAAAATGTATTGTTTGTCATGTTTATAAATTTAGAAAACATTACAGCTACACCAGAGCCATTTTTGGTAAAAGTGTTATTATGGTACTCATCGTTATTCGAAAACATAAAATGTAAACCATAACGTAAATTATTATAGCTTTTATTCTTAAGAACTTTACTTTCGGTCACAAATTCGAAGTAAATACCATCACGAAGATTATGCAATTCATTATTTTCAACTACTACATTTGAGCAATGCCACATATGCACTCCATTGCCTGAACCTGCTTGATCAATAGCTTCACTTGAGATATGGTTATTTTTTATGACTCCGTAGTGAGATTTTTCTACAAGCAAACCAAAAAATACATTTTCTAAAGTAGTGTTTTTAATAATAAAATGTTTGCTTTTAGAAATATAGATGGCTGCATAGTCTTTGGTATAACTTTGACCTACATTTTTTAAAGTCAAGCCTGAAATAGAAACACTGTCTGATTTTATAATAAGAATGTATCCATTTTTGTTTCCATCTATAATAGGATTGTTTTCACCAACTATTTTTAATGGCTTGTCAATTAAAATGTTCTGTTCATTATAAACGCCTTTTTTTAAGGTAATTGTAGCGTGAGGTTTTGCTATAGAAATTGCTTTCGTTAAGGATGTGACCTTGCAAGTATTACAAACTTGAATTTGAGCAAAAACCAATTGTATATTGATGTATAAAAAAAAGTAAATACTATATAAGAAGTACTTATTCATTTCTTTACTATTATTATCTAATGATTAAAAATTTTGAATTTTCATTAGCTGTAACATAGTGCTCAATGTCTTTGGAAAATGTGTAAATTTCATTTTGTTCTAGAGCCAGCATTTTATTTTCTATATGAAAATTTATGCTACCTTGAAGAACGACTAATAGTGTGTCTTTAGGAGATGTGTGCTTAGGAAACAATTTACCTTTTTCTAAAGTAATTAATAATGTTTCTGTTGTCTCTGTTTTAAATATTTTAGAAACTTGTAAACCACTTACAGTAGCTTCCTGAATTAAGTTTGTATTCATTTTAGTTATTATAAAAATATTGTTGAATAGTACTCCAATCGTAAACCGTACCATTATTATTATTTCTTGTCAGACTTACAGCGTCATTTTTCACCTCAAAGCCAGTAAGATTAGCCCCCATAGGACTTTGTATAGAATCACTAATTAAAAAAGTTGCCTTGGTAGCATCTATCAATTTTTCAGGTGTTTTATAATCTGTAATTAAAAATAACCCAATCTCTTTCTGATCTTTATTTTTAAGATCATTGAGCATACACTCTATGGCATCATATTTAAAAGCTTTTCCTTTTTTAGTAACTAATTGAGCAGCATGAGTTTTATCTACAATATTCATTTTACAAAAGTTACAAGCATCTTTGCCATACTCAATTTTGGCAGGTTTAATTGAACATGAAATCAATGCAAAAATCAGTAAAAGAAAAACTGCACTTCTCATTTTAACTGTTGTTTAATTCTTTTTTACCAAAAATATACGCTATTAATGCTGTAATAATACCCAATCCTAAAAAGTATGCTCCTAATCTAGGATAGGAGTGTGCTGTAAAATTCAGAATATTCTTTGTGCCAAATAAAGGAGGTTGAAAGCCCATTTGGGTACCATCTGGATTTGTAAACTTCATAATCGCTTTTGGGTCTAAATTATGACCGTAGTCATGTTCCCAAAGATAAAAGTCATAGAGACCAGCTGTACTTAATAATACCATTAAAATAAACCAATATAAATACCATTTATGATTGAACTTAAAAGCTATTATCAATCCTATAATTGTAGTAATAATTATTCCTGCAGGAAATATTTTAAATTCAGGAATTGCTTCTGGTATATATTTCATACCCACATAATGATTCATTAGATTGATATTTTTTATATCATGCGGATTTGCATCGGCAAAATCGTTGATATGAATATTCATTCCTAGTGGAATAGGATATTGAGGTGCTTCTAGCGTAATATTCCACAGAGGGAATAGAAACAATCCTAACGGAAGTAAGGCTGCCAGAAACATTAATAGTTTAGATTTTTTCATTGTTTGTTTTTTCTGTGGTTAACAAAAAGGCTGTAAGAAATCAAAATTTATTATTTCAATACAGCCTTTTCAAACTAAAATAATCAAACCATGCTAGGCTTAGTTATTCATCATCTAATGACCATGACAACTCTATGTTAGAATTCTTTGGAGATACCCTAACATAACCTTGCATTTCTTGGTGTAAAGCAGAGCAGAAGTCTGTACAATAAAATGGCCAAACACCTACTTGCTTTGGTTCCCAGGTAAACGTTTCTGTTTGACCTGGCATAATTAATAGTTCTGAAGTGTTAGCACCAATCATACTTATACCATGTGGCACGTCATAATCTTGTTCTAAATTCGTTACATGAAAGAAGACTTTGTCGCCCACTTTAATCCCTTCAATATTATCAGGCGCAAAGTGACTTCTAATAGTACTCATATACACATGCACTTCATTTCCATTTCTAGTAACTTTTGTTTCACTTTCACTTTTTACCGCATAAGGGTGCTTATTTTCTTCTAGCTTAAAGAATTTTTTAGAATTTTTCTTTACAATATCTGCAGCTATACCAGCAGCATAGTGTGGTTCACCTACAGTAGGGAAGTCTAACAATAACTCCATTTTTTCACCAGTAATATCATATAACTGAGCAGATTGCGTTACTTCTGGACCCGTTGGTAAGTATCTGTCTTTTGTAATTTTATTCATTGCCAATACATATTTACCAAATGGTTTTCTTGAATTACCACCTGGTATCATTAAGTGACCAACCGAATAGTAACAAGGTTTTCTATCAATTACCTCCCAAGTGCCTAGCTTCCATTTTACAACTTCAGAAGAAATAAAGAATGTAGTATAAGCATTGCCGTCAGCATCAAACTCTGTATGTAGAGGACCTAAACCACCACTTTTAACAGATCCTGCAAGAATGTCTTCGTAATTTAAAATAGGAATTCCGTAAGCATCACCATCAAATTTCTTTTCATCAATAGCTTTCATCATTTTTGTATAAGAGTGTACAGTTACATCTGCAGACAACTTACCACTACCAACAATATATTCACCAGTTGGGCTTACATCACAACCATGTGGTGATTTAGGTGTAGGTAAGAAATAAATTGCACCAGGTACATCTGTAGGATTAACTGTTAATACCTCTTTTTTCATAGTTGAAGTTGCAGAATGTGTTTCATCATTATATACATTATGTGCATAATTTGTTGGCATTTTTGTACCACCACCATTAGCCACATATTCTTCAATTTTTTTCCAATTAACAGCAGCTATAAAATCTTTATCGTTTTGAGAAGCATTTACTTCTAACAATGTATGAGATTCTTCTGTATTGTATGTTGTAAAGAAGAACCAGCCATGAGAATCGCCTCTACCAGGGTGTGCTTTGTCATAATCAAACCCAGGCATTAAGATTTGGAATGCTATTTCCATTCCACCGTCTTCTTGATCTACTTTTAAGAAAGTTAATGCTCCTTTAAAGTTACCTTTATATTCTTTAATAGACATGTCTTTTTGAGGCACAGGTACACCAAAACGAGTACCAGCAACAACATATTCTGTGTTTTCTGTTACATAAGATGAACTGTGATTACCTGCACTGTTTGGTATTTCAATAATTTCAGTAGTCTCAAAAGTTGTAAGATCAATTTTTGCAATACGAGGTGTATTGTTACCATTAATATATACATATCTACCATCTAATTCACCATTTGTCTGTGAAATATCTGGATGATGCGCATCATCCCATGGAATAAAACCATGAGATGTATTTAACATGGGTTTCGTTTCCTCATTATAACCCCATGCTTTTTCAGCATCTTGTGAGAATACAGGAATCACTTTAAATAGTCTACCAGATGGTAAACCATATACGGCTAGTTGTCCACTAAACCCACCAGAGATAAAAGCGTAGAATTCATCATGCTCACCTGGAGCTACATATACTTTTTCTGCTGCATTACTAGATAAAGCACCTTGGCTATTACCGTTTGAATTACCATTATTGCCACAACTAAAAATTAAAGTTGTTGTAGCGATAAAGACCATTAATTTTAGTATTGTTTTCATTATTTATAATTAATTTTTCGTTTGGTTATTTTAAAGTTCTAAAATATTCTAGAACAAATCTTGCTTCCTCTTCAGTTAAATTTTGATTAGCCATCGGTGAGCCATTAAATTCTACTAATAATTCTTTTGCTAGAGGGTCTTTTTGAACCATTTCTTCAGGATTTAAAATCATGTTCATTACCCACTCAGGCGAGCGTCTTTCTAAAATATTTTGAGGTGATGGACCAATAAATCTTTTATTTGCTCTATGGCAAGCGGTGCACATTTTTTTAAACACTTCTGCACCTTTTGTAGCCATTTCTTGGTTTATTTCAGCATCTAGTGTTAGAGATTTAACTGGACCAATACCTTTATTATTTAAATCTACTTTTTCAGATGCTTTCATCTCAGTAGAAGCCGTTTCTACTTTAGGCTTTTGCTTAGTAGGTTCCTCTTTCTGTTCTGTTACTTTTACTGGGCTATCTTTTTTAGATTTATCACCACCACAACTTGCCAATAGTATTAATGATAATACTAAAAAGCCAAATACTTTTTTTGTCATTACTTTAGTTTATATAGTTATTTATTATTCAGCTGGTACCAATACGTCACCAATAACATGTATCCAACCATTACTCACTTTTACTGTTTTTAATACTTTTGTACCACCTACATATAACCCGTCATCTTTTTTCTCAACTTCTAAATAGTTACCAGATGCCATGTATAGTTTTCTTCCTTTTTTTGCTTCTTTTTCTAACTGTGTATCAGGAAAATTTGCAGGAGCTACATGATTTGTTAGAATAAATGCAAGCTTCGATTTGTTTTCTGGTTTTAGTAATGATTCAACTGTGCCTTCAGGTAATTTGCCAAAGGCATCATTTACAGGAGCAAATACGGTAAGAGGACCTGCATTTACAACAGCATCTTCTACGCCAGCAGCTTCAATAGCAGCTACTAAGGTGGTAAAATCATCTAAAGATTTTGCAACTTGAAGAGCGTTGGCTGCAGAATCTTCATCTACTACCGCTGATTGCCCCTTACTTTCTTCTTTAACAGAAGTGTCTTGTTTACTGATGTTTTGTGCTGGTTGTTCACCTTTTTTGCAAGCTACCAACACTAACACCATAAGTATAATTGAGAGTGTTAGATTTGATTTCATTAGTCTTTTGTTTTTAATTATAGGCAAATTTAAAGTCAGATATTTATAAAAAATATGATATTTATCATATAAAAAGATATTTTTATCTTTTTATATTTGTTATATGTTTTCAAAATCAAGTATATATGCTATAAGAGGAGTGTTATATTTAGCATTAAATTCTAACGAAGAGAAGAAATTTAATCCAAATAAAATTGCAAACGATATAGGGATTCCTGCAGCATTTTTGGCAAAAACATTACAACAACTTTCTAGAAAAAATCTTATTTCATCAACAAAAGGAAGAAATGGAGGATTCTATTTAACTGATAGTAATAAGAGCAATTCATTAATTTCGATTGTAGATTGTATAGATGGCTTAGATAAATTTCAAAGTTGTATGTTAGGTTTGCCAATTTGTAGCAACGAGAATCCTTGCCCAATGCACCATAGGCTTGCTCCGTTGAGAAATGAATTAGTTGAAGAACTTACCAATAAATCAATAGAAGAGTTTATTGAAGATTTGCGTCTAGGTAAAACACATATTTGCTTATAAATTATAATCTATAAGATGGTATTACCAAAATGATGCCTTTAAATAAGTTTAGTGCATAATGAATGGCATTTTCTGTATTTTTTTGAAAAGTCTGTTGGTAAAACATTTTTTTTATTGTTATATTTTAAATGTCATCACAGGTATATCTAAGTGATTGGCAATATCTTCTGAAATACTACCAGTAAAAAAATGAGCTAGCCCTTTACGACCATGCGTTGGTATTGCAACAAGATCAGCACTTACACTTTTGCAATAGTTATAAATTCCTTCTTCGGCAGAGTAGTCATTGTAGTAAATTACCTTATCAATATTTTCTGACGTGTCCCCATCGGCTTGGGCTAAAAATTCAGTCGTCATGATTTTCATTTCTTCAGTGTTCCTAAAGTCTTGAGGCAAGTTTACATACAACAAATGCACATTTGCTTCGAACTTTTTAAATAGTTTCATTGCTTTTTTGTAAGCATTAATGTTTTCGGTTTTGAAGTCACAAGCAAAAACAACTTCTTTCATAGTAAAGTTTTCTCGCTCTTTTTTGATCACTAATACTGGTATTTCTGATGATCGTACTACTTTTTCAGTATTTGATCCTACAAAAATATCTTGTAACAATCCAGTAGTTCCATGAGACCCCATGATTATTAAATCAGCTTCATGTACTTTCGCGATATCATTTATACCACTAAATACTGTATGGTTTTCAACTGAATCTTGAACTGAAATATCTTTTAAGTAACTCTTGTTTAAAAATTCTTTAAATTTTTTTTGAGTAAGCTGTAGTTCAAACAATGCTTGCTCGGCCGAACGATTTTGTGTAGTATTTAAAGATGTATCGTGCAGTCCTAACATATGTGTAGCTATTATTTCTGCATTTGTTTGTTTAGCAATTTGAGCAGCAACATGCAAAGCATATTCAGACTGTTGAGAGAAATCTGTTGGAACTAATAATTTCTTCATGGTAGATAATTTTATAATTGTTTATATAGACTTCATAAAATTAGTTAACATTTTTCTAATAAAATATGATATTTATCAGTTAGGTTAAATTGGTAATTTTTCGATCTCTACGAATAAAATAGCATTTATTGTTTTTTGAAATTTTCTTTCTATAGCCAAAAAGATGAAAAATTTCTATGGTTAAAAACTGTGCCGTTTTTGGGTTAACTACTAATGTGTATCTATTTGAAATATCTTGTTTTACACCAGGTAATATTCTTAGAAAATAATACAATCGTAATTTTCTTACTATAAGAGATATAACGATCCAGAAATGTGAAATCTTATTGATAATAAAAAAACCATCTTTACCTTGCTTTTGATATAGTGGCATAAATATTTGCCCATTCTTATGGGATTTTATTTCTTTTCCGTTATGTATTGCAAGTACTTCTTTATGTTGTATAAAATCAAAATTTTCAAATCCATTTTTCATCATAAAATTATCATTCTCTTGTAAGGGATATCTATAACTCACCTCATAAAAACCAGTAATGTTGCCATATTCTTCAAGAGAACTTGTGAATTTTTGAATCTTTTTTATATGACTTTTGTCTATGCAATTACTTGCAATAAGCACCTTCCAGATAAAAGCAATACAGTTATCGACGGAACGTTTGTCTTCATGTTGTCCCGCTTCGAACCCTAATGACACATGACCAAATTCATTAATGAATGTTAATAAAGGACCTTCAAGATATTCTTCGATACCTAATGTCACAGGAATGTCAAAATTTGATGTAAATTTTCTATTATTTAAAGAATCACTTATCGTGATAAATGGAATAGATTTAGCAGAAGTTGTGTGTAAATCAATAAAATAGAATGGTCCGTCATGTTGCGTTAGAATAGTTTTTAGTACCTCATATAATTCTGATTGCTCTTTCTTTTCAGGATGAGTACTAACTTGTTCTTTTAAGTTGGTTATATTAGCTTGTGTCCAAAGTCTATTTAGATCTGATTTTTCGTAACGAATATTTTTTTTGAGGGCATTTAAATTACCAGCGATGGCATAAACATTACCTTGAAATGCTATTTTTTTATTTATAATATGTTCTTTGACTTTAATAAGACCATAAACCCCAGCAGGTTCATTACCATGAATACCACCAAAAAATACAACTGTGGGAGCATTTTTTTTAAAATGATAACTGTAAAGAATACGTTGCAAAGAAATCGGTTTGTTGTAAAATTGAATTGTAGTATTCGTCATGAAAATCTATACACTATCTATTTTTTGAATATCAGTTTTTGTGAGCATACCAACTAACTCTTTATCTTCTATAATTGGTAATGAGCCTATGTTATTTTTTATCATTAAATTCTTTACTGCATCGATTGTCATTTCAGGATGCCCTACTTTTATAGACTTAGTCATAATGTCTTTAGCGACGGTAAAGTCATTAATATTCTCTTTATATTTCTTATTGATAGTTGATTTTGAAATAATTCCGGTAAGCTTATTTTGAGTATTTACCACTGGTAGATGATGTATGTTTTTCCAATCCATTATTTTGTAAACCAACTCTACCAAATCATGCTCATTTACAACAAAGACTTCTGTAGTCATTACTTTATATACTTTATCATTTGATTTTATTTGTTCTCTTACTTCCTGTGTTGCTAATCTCCATTGATAAATAGGTAAGCCTTCAACTTGATTTTTATATACGTTATGCGTCAATAATATATTAGATTCATCTCTTGAAACATTCTCTTGAAGCCTTCTACTACTTCGAACCATCCACTTGCTTCCAGTTATATTAAAATCGATGCGCTTTTCAATAAGTGTTAAATAATAATCAATATCAGCTAATACAATATTAGATTTTTTGAGCCCTTCTCTTGCTAAGGGTAGTAATACTTCTTTTGCAAGCTGTTTTGCAGAATACCCTTTACCAAACCAATTAAAATATGTATCTATACCCGTTCTAGCTGCTTTAATAAAATTACCTTGCGCATCTTTAAAAGGCATTAAATTGTATATGTTTTTATACTCATCTGGCATACCTTGCATAAGCCCAACCCAAAATAAGGCATTAGCAATTTCGTCTTTTATACTGGGACCAGAAGGAATATATCTATTTTCAATTCGCAAATGAGCAATGTTATTATGTACACCATAACATACTCTATTCCATTTGTAAAGTGTACCATTATGTAGATTCAGAGCTTTTAGTTTTGGCTTAATTCCATTTTTTAACTCTGTTAAGGAGTTGGTTTTAAAATCTGAAGTCACTAGGGGAGCATATCGAATAATATCATCGGTAAATACTTCTAATATAGAATTTCTAACCCAATCACTACCAAAAGCAACACGGGGCTTTTGCTCGCGCAATAGATGAGCAGTATTGCGTAAATCAATACTTTGCTGAAATAGCGCTATTCGTGTTTCGCTCCATAGTTCTCTTCCTAGTAATAACGGAGAATTACTCATTAATGATAGTACTGGCCCAGCAATGGCTTGTGACCAATTATATTTGTCTATTATTTCATCTAAATCTACCTGTAGATGTACTTGAAAGCTCGTGTTACAAGCTTCAAATAAAATAGATTTATGATTTAGTATAAGTTCATCTACACCACGAATTCTTAATTTAAAATCTTCACCTTTAATATTTTTCATAACATCATTAAGCGTTTTGTAGCGTTTAAATGGTGTCATATTCTCAAAAACTAAATCCTTTCTTTTAAAAGTTGGGAGTATTCCTGTTAGAATAATTTTATCATTACCAATTTCTTGAGCTGCTTCTCGCGCTTTATTAATCAATAAGGTTAAATCAGCTTCTAATTTAGAAAAACAGGAGTCTTTTAGCACCAAGGGATCTAAATTTGCTTCAATATTGAATAAGCCAAGTTCGGTAGTGAAGTGTTCATCGTTAATTTTATCAAGTATTTTTAATGCATTAAAAGACGGTCTATAATTTGTATTTACGATAACCAATTCTTGTTCTGCACCAATTCGTTGAGTTCCTTTTTCAAAAGCATCAGTTTCTATCATAATTTCTAATGCTTTTATATCATTTAGCAATTGATATGTAAACTCTTTGCGTTGCTTTTTAGTTTTTATTGCTTTAACTGATTTTGAACCCATGATAAAATTATATTGTCATTGAAAATAGTTGGGTATTAGGTTTGTTTCTAACTAATCTAAGATCAAAAGCCATACATATATTTCGCACAAAAGCTCGAGCCTCTTTAGATACTACTAATTCATTTTCGAGAATATACACTAATTGATCATTCTCTAATTCTTTTAATGTATTTAAGACATGTGGTAATTGTTCAAACTTTAAATTATTGTCTTTCCATGAGGTCTTAAAATGACACATAATATTTAGAATATGTGTTCGAATTATTAAGTCTTCTTTAGTCAAAGAGTGTCCTTTTACAATAGGTAACTCTCCTTTTTTAACTCTATTTTGATATGCTTTGAGGTTTTTTTCATTTTGAGCAAAACCGTACCAAGAATCACTTATAGCAGACATGCCTAATCCTATCATTAATTGTGTTGGGTTGGTTGTATATCCCATAAAATTTCGATGCATTTTTGCCTCTTTATAAGCTTTAAAAAGCGAATCGGTACGTAATGAAAAATGATCCATCCCAGTTTCAATATATCCTAAATTCGTGAGCATGTGTTTACCTATTTCATACAGCTTTCTTTTAAAATCTCCTTTAGGAATATCTTCTTCATTAAACCCGCGTTGTCCCACACCTTTTATCCATGGTACATGTGCGTAGCTATAGAATGAAATTCTATCGGGTTTCAATTCGTTGGTTTTTTTAATGGTATCGATAATGTTTCTCACCGTTTGAAATGGCAATCCAAAAACTAAATCATGACTTATCGAGGTATAACCAATATCTCTTGCATACTGCGTTACTCGTTTTACATTTTCAAATGGTTGTACTCTATTTATTGATCGTTGTACGCTATCATTATAATCTTGAACACCAAAACTTACTCTAGTAAACCCTAATTTATACAGTACTAATAAATGTTCTTTAGTTGTATTATTTGGATGACCTTCAAAACTAAATTCATAATCTCTATGAAGCTCAACTGAATTTAAAATACCTTGTATAAGTAATTCAAGGTTTTTTGTTGTGAAAAATGTGGGAGTTCCGCCGCCTAAATGCAGCTCGCGAAGTACGGGTTTCGTATCAAATAAATTTAGGTACAATTGCCATTCTTTTAAAAGGGAATCTATATAAGGTGTCTCTACCTCATGACGCTTTGTAATATACTTATGGCACGCACAAAAAGTACACAAACTTTCACAAAATGGTAAATGAATATAAATACTTACTCCTTTTTCTTTATTGCTTTCTTTATATGAGTTTTGTAATGTTGTTTTCCAATCTTTGATTGTAATCCCTTTCTTATCCCAAAAAGGAACAGTGGGGTAACTTGTATATCGCGGTCCTGGTACATTATATTTTTTAACTAAAGATGCTTTCATCTAAGACTATTTTTATCAAAAATAGCTCTGTGTATGTTATTAGACTATGATAATTGTCATAGTTTGTTTTTAATTATCAATTTACTTTTAGGGTATAATTAAATTTAAAGATTATGAAAAAAAGAACTCCAGTTTCAAAGATTATGACAAGTAATGTTATAACATTAAATAGCACAGACGATTTAGCTACAGCAGAAAAATTATTTAAAGAAAATACTATTAGGCATATACCCGTAGTTAGTGGTAATGAAATAAAAGGAATGTTAAGTTTCACAGATTTGTTAAGAATTAGTTTTGCTGATGCAGTATATGAAGATGAACAAGAGGTCGATACAGTAGTTTACAATATGTTTACTATTGATCAGGTGATGGCGAAAAATCTAGTTAGTGTAAATTCTACTACAACTATTAAAGAAGTAGCCGAAATATTATCAAGAAAAGAGTTTCATGCGCTACCCGTAGTTGATAATAATGAGCTTGTAGGTATTGTTACAACAACAGACTTAATTAATTATCTGCTAGAGCAGTTTTAAAATTAGATTAAGTATTTGGTCGATTTTGGTTTGAACAGGAGGTAAAAGTTGCCTCCTGTTTTTTGTAATTATTTTTATAAATATAAAGAATATCAGGAAAATGTTTTGTTATTTAATCGTGATTTCAACACTATCAAATAAAATGACATCGCCTTTAACTAGTTTTTTTCTTACACGAGTTTCAATAATAGTATTAACCTTTACTTCTTTATTTTGAATCAGAATTTTGGCATGACCACCTGTTTGAGCTAATTGAAAGACTTGTAGTAAGTTGTTTAATTGAATAAATTCGTGTCCGTCTTTTAAACAAAAGGTTTTTTTCTCCATTACTGTTGATCAAAATAAATTTTCTGTATCGTTATAAGCGTATCACAATTTTCTACATAAATTGCTGTCGCTTTTTCTTTTAGAAACCCATCTATCCAGTAATAACGACAAGGCTCTTGTCGCGGTTTGCTTTTCGAGAAATCGATATCTCCATGACTTAAGAATAAGGCAATTTCTGTAGAATCTATTTCTTTTTCAAGCATAATTTGTTTAACTTCTTCTGTATAGGTTCTATCTTTATTTCTTAAGATTTCTAACATTCTAGCATTCGGAAAGTAGTTACAAGCAGCATTTTTACCGTTTAAGAAAAACATCAATGCAATGATTCCTATAAAAAAACCGAATCCGAAAAAGGTAAAGCGGCGCTTTAAATTCATTAAATGATAAGTAGATTAATATCTCTAAATGGTAACCCAAACCAATCTGCCACTGCTCTGTTGGTTAGAATTCCGTGGTAAAAATACATCCCTTTTCTGAGACTTTTGTCAAAACGGGCAGCATTTTCAATGCCGCCTTCTTCTGCAATACTTAATAAATAAGGGGTAAAGATATTGCTAATAGATAATGAAGCCGTTCTTGAGTATCGTGATGGAATGTTTGGTACACAATAATGTATCACGCCATGTTTTACATAGGTTGGATTATCATGTGTGGTAATTTCTGAGGTTTCAAAACAGCCACCGCTATCAATACTCACATCTACAATTACAGAGCCTTCTTTCATGGTTTCTACCATTTCTTCACTCACTAAAATGGGTGTTCGCGTTTTTCCACGTACAGCTCCGATAGCTACATCGCAGCGCATCATAGCCTTCTGTAAAGTTTTTGGTTGAACAGTTGAAGTATATACAGGATGATGTAAACTCTCTTGTAAGCGCCTTAGTTTCGTAATAGAATTATCAAATACTTTTACCCGAGCTCCTAATCCAATGGCAGAACGCGCAGCAAATTCACCAACGGTACCTGCACCTAATATCACCACATCTGATGGAGGTACACCACCAATATTGCCAAATAACAATCCATTACCTTTATTGGTGTTGTTCATTAATTCAGCGGCGATGAGTACTGAAGAAATTCCTGCAATTTCACTTAACGATTTCACTACTGGGTACACACCGTGCTCATCTGTAATAAAATCAAAAGCGATGGCAGTAATTCTCTTTTTTGCCAGACTTTCAAAATATTTTTTGTCTTGCGTTTTGAGTTGTAAAGCAGAAAATAAAACTGACTGAGGCTGCATCATGTCAACTTCTTTTAAAGAAGGTGGTTCTACTTTTAGTACAATGTTACAGCCAAAAACTTCTTCTGTACTATATGATATTTTTGCACCTGCCTCAGAGTATTCGTTATCGGTATAATTTGCACCTTCACCAGCACCAGACTCTAAAACGATTCGGTGGCCATGGTTTGTTAACGCTGCAACAGCATCGGGTGTAAGGCAAATACGTTTTTCTTGTAAATGTGTTTCTTTTGGAATACCAATAAACAACTCACCTTTTCGTTTTTCTATTTCTAATGTTTCTGGTTTGGGGAGTAGCTCTTCTTTACTGAAAGGTGAAAATTGTTGTTTACTCATGGTTGATTATTTGATCACTATTGTTCGAGTTCCGTCGTCATTTTTAGTTAAAGAAATGGCAACAGCATCTAAAGGTAATAAATTTTTAATCTTTTCTGGCCATTCTATAAGACACCAATGATCGATATAAAAATACTCTTCAATGCCTATATCTAATGCCTCTTCTTCATGATCGATTCTATAGAAATCAAAATGAAATATACGTTCTCCTTGTTGAGAACGGTATTCATTCACCAAAGAAAAAGTAGGAGAGGATACTGTATCTTCAGACCCTAATTGTTTTACCAATTCTTTGATAAGTGTTGTTTTGCCTACGCCCATATCACCATAAAAAAGAAGGGTTTTGCATGTAACAGTATCAATAAGTTGCTTTACAACATTAGGTAATTGATCAATAGAATACGATAGTTGCATTACGATTGTATTTCCATAGAATGATACACATTCTGTACGTCATCATCTTCCTCTAATTTTTCAAGCAACTTTTCTACATCTGCCTGCTCTTCTTCAGATAATTTTTTTGTTGTGGTAGGTATGCGCTCAAAACCAGACGAAAGTATTTCAATATTATTCTCTTCAAAAAATGATTGTATGGCACCAAATTGCTCAAAAGGAGCATATACAATAATCCCTTCTTCATCATCAAATATTTCTTCTACATCAAAATCAATAAGCTCAAGCTCTAATTCTTCCATATCAATAGAAATATCTTCTTTCTTTACTGTAAAGTTACAAGTATGATCAAACATAAATACTACAGAACCAGAGGTTCCTAAATTACCTTCACATTTATTAAATGCTGCACGTACATTAGCCACAGTTCTATTATTATTATCTGTAGCTGTCTCAACCAATACGGCAATACCATGCGGTGCATAACCTTCAAATAAGGTTTCTTTATAATTAGCGGTATCTTTATCAGAAGCTTTTTTTATGGCACGTTCAACATTATCTTTAGGCATATTGGCTGCCTTGGCATTCTGTATAACAGCTCGCAGTCTAGAATTTGTATCGGGATTCGGTCCGCCTTCTTTCACCGCCATCACAATATCTTTACCAATACGTGTAAAGGTTTTGGCCATAGCTGACCATCGTTTCATTTTACGCGCTTTTCTAAATTCAAATGCTCTTCCCATTTATTAAAACATTATTTATTTACTACAATTTTTATTATAAAACTCAACTACTTCTATAATATCCTTTTTCTTAAATTCTTTGTTTAGTATTTTTTCCACCAAATTTTTACAATCTTTAAAGTATTCTGATGCAGCTTTTTTGAAATTTTTCGAAAATAAACCACCCTTAGTTCCTAAATGGGTAACAATGTCTTCATTTTCTTTTATCACATAATAATCACTTATTGAATAAGAACCGCCTTCTATCATCATACCAGAGCCGTTTACCCCTCCACCTGTAAACATAGGAGTGTTATAACCTTCTTTAAGTCTTCTATATAAGGTAACATTTCCCTTTACTATGAGTTCTAATAATTTTGGAGAATCTTGATCTTTAATATTTACATAGTAGTAAGTAGAATGTTTTATATCACCCCTAGCGTTAAATAGATGAACATTTATCTTTTCTTTAATTTTTATATATTCTATATCTTTACTAGTGTAAATTATTTTTTTGTCACCTTTCTTTTTTCTAAACCTAATTTTTTCTCCAAATTTTGTAAATTTAGCAAGACCAGTTATTTTTGTTCCATCTTTAAAATAAAGGGTTGCCTCTTGCTTTTGTGCATATGTTGCAAGAGCAATGAGAAACATAAATAGAAATAATAATTTTTTCATATAATTTGGTAATATCAAACTTGTAAAATTCCTAAATTAAAAGGTTTTTCAATAGGAGCATGGTTAGCTGCTTCAATACCCATAGAAATCCAAGTTCTTGTATCGAGCGGATCAATTACAGCATCGGTCCAAATACGAGCAGCAGCATAGTAGGGTGATACTTGGGCATCGTAACGTGATTTAATTTTATTAAATAATTCATCTTCTTTTTCTTTAGTAATTGTTTCTCCTTTTTTCTTTAGCGAAGCCGTTTCAATTTGTAACAACACCTTCGCAGCAGACTTTCCACTCATCACGGCTAATTCTGCACTTGGCCAAGCAACGATTAATCTCGGGTCATAAGCTTTTCCGCACATAGCATAATTTCCAGCACCGTAAGAATTTCCGATGACAATCGTAAATTTTGGCACGACAGAATTACTTACCGCATTTACCATTTTAGCACCATCTTTTATAATACCACCATGCTCAGACTTACTACCTACCATAAACCCTGTTACATCTTGTAAAAACACTAATGGAATTTTTTTCTGATTACAATTGGCGATAAAACGTGTGGCTTTATCAGCTGAATCTGAATAAATTACCCCGCCAAATTGCATTTCACTGGGTTTAGTTTTGGCTTTGGTAGTCTTTACAATTTTACGCTGATTTGCTACAATACCAACAGCCCAACCATCGATTCGAGCATAGGCAGTAATAATAGTCTGACCATAACCAGCTTTGTATTCATCAAATTCAGAGTTGTCAACTAGTCGTTTTATGATTTCATACATATCATATTGGTCATGACGTTCCTTTGGTAGAATACCATAGATTTCTTTTTCATTCTCTTTAGGCTTCGCAGATGCGATCCTGTTATATCCTGCTTTTTCAAAATCACCAATCTTACCCATTATATTCTCAATGGTTGTCAATGCATCCTTATCATCTTTAGCTTTATAGTCAGTTACTCCAGATACTTCACAATGCGTAGTAGCGCCACCTAAGGTTTCATTATCGATGGTTTCACCAATAGCCGCTTTTACTAAATAGCTTCCAGCAAGAAAAATACTTCCAGTTTTATCAACGATCAAGGCTTCATCACTCATAATGGGTAAATAAGCACCACCCGCTACGCAACTACCCATTACTGCAGCAATTTGAGTAATTCCCATGCTACTCATTACAGCGTTATTTCTAAAGATGCGCCCGAAATGTTCTTTATCAGGAAAGATTTCATCTTGCATAGGTAGATAGACCCCTGCAGAATCAACCAAATAAATGATAGGCAATCTGTTTTCTATAGCGATTTCCTGTGCACGAAGGTTCTTCTTACCTGTAATAGGAAACCAAGCCCCAGCTTTTACTGTCGCATCATTAGCAACGACAATACATTGTTTATTTTGAATATATCCAATTTTAACTACAACACCACCTGAAGGACAACCTCCGTGTTCTTTATACATATCTTCACCAGCAAAAGCACCGATTTCAATAGAAGGTTTTTTATTATCTAATAAAAAATCGATACGTTCACGAGCGGTCATTTTTCCTTTTTCATGATGCTTATCGATGCGTTTTTGTCCGCCACCTAGCTTAACTTTTGTCAGACGTTTGCGTAAGTCTGAAACTAACAATTTGTTGTGATCTTCGTTTTTATTAAAATTGATATCCATTGATTAAGTGCGTTTTCAAGCGTGGCTAAAATACAAAATGCAAAAGAATAAGGTGTAACAAATCAATAGAAAAGCATACGTATATTTTAAAGCAATTCAGTTTTATTATTTGATTTTTTTAACGAAATTGCTTGACTAAACTAATTTTGTTCAACTAAATAAAAACGTACCAATATGTCTGATGATTTTGACTTATTAGAAACCAATTCAAACGAAAAAACAGAAAAAGTCGATGTTAACTGGGGGAAAGCCATAGACCAAATGAAGTCTAAGCTAGCACAAGAAGATGATCCTGAAAGTCGCCAGAAAATCTTAAACGCAACATTAGACAATGTTGTTGATATGGCAGAGAAAGATAGAACGACTTTGTTAGATGCTATCAAAGACCTTACAGATTATCAAGATGAAGTTGGTATTATGTTTGAAGGTTTTTCTGCTTTAAATGCTGAGGAGCAGAAAGTTATTGATGATGCTATTAGACGTCTCGAACGTTCTAAAGTTGAATTAGAAGATGCTAATAATAAACCCGATACTTGGTGGAATAACCTATGGGGTAGAAAAAGTAAAATTAGAAAAGCTGAGGAAGAATTAAAGGAAGCACAAAAAGAACGTGATGCGGCTGATAATAAAGCCAAAGCAATGTTTCAACAACGTATTGAAACCGCAGACGTACAAACATTGTTAAATGAACTTTCTTTTAAAAGCCAGGCAGCAATTAAACGCTTAAAAGATAGAGAGCTTGAAATAAAAGAGGTAGAAGAGAGCCTTAAGACGGCCATCGTTGAAGCTAGTAATAATCATACAAAGGCTTTACAAAAGAAGAAAGAAGTTGAGGCGAATTTAGAAGAACAATATGCCCTATTAAAACAAGCACGTCAGGCGTTAGAAGAAGTGGCTGACAAACAATCTACAGCGTATTCTGATGCCTTAGCAAAAGTGACACAGTTAGAACAAAAAGTTGAAGAATTAGAAGGGCTTAAAAATGCATATACCACATTAGCGGCTTCTAAAGATAGTTTTGTGCATAAGCACAATCTTACCATAAAGGTATTGACTTCTTTGCGTAGTAATTTACAAACACATAGAGCTAAGTTAAAATCTGACACGGATGAGCGTCTTAAATACTATGATGGATACGTTGTTGCTTTAAAGGCGAGAACAGATCAAGAATTTGCTGCAATTTTAGAGCATTTAGGTGTGAAAACTGATGAACATATCGGCGAAACCTTAGCTGCGATGCATACTGCGAGTGCAAAAGCACGTCAAGAAATGATGGATAATATTCCGGTACATGAAAAAGTGATGCAGGGTGTATATGGTAGCTATGCAGAAGCTTTAAAAGAAATTAGAAATAAAGATGCTGAAATTCAGAAAAATTTTGCAGATCGATATGGTATTGATATGAAAGAGATTTTTGATGAATATTATAAAGCGGATCCAAATGAGCCTTCAGGTGGAGGAGAGCCTTCAGGTGATAAGAAGCCAGAATCAAATGATGATGATTTGTTATCTTAAGTCACTTTATTAAGAGTAATCTTTTTAGCTGAAAATAGTCATGACTTTTGCTTCTGTAAAAGAACTTCTTCAGCATGTAAAAAGAAATGAAAATTAGAAAAATAGCGACCTAAAGAATGATAGTTACACCGTTAGATTCTGCAGAACTCGACTCTAAAGAGCAGTATGTTTTCTATCATAAAATGATGGATTTTGCGCTTAAGGAGCTCATCGTTGCGGTACAGCATAATCAAATTTGTAATCAGCAAGAAGTACTTTTGTTTAAGCAGTATAGTGATCTTTTGTTATATTCTATTGAAGCGATGCGTGTAAAATACATGTACGATGAAGAAGAAAATATGAAAATAGATTTAACAGATTCTGGTTTTCCAAATTATTTAGAGTTTCGTTACCTATTTAATGATTTAGAATTGCGAGAAGGCTATCTAGAGAAATTGACAAAAGTTGATGTTTTAAAACAAGAGTTTTTGAATACATTACTGCGTACAAAAGAGCCTATTGCTAAACGTAAACTTTTTCAGGCGGCTTCTATCGTTTACTACTCTTCAGCTAAAAAAGAATATATCTTTAATCGCTTTGTACAGGGTAAAATCATTGAAGCTCCTAAAGGTTCTCCGGCAAAATATTTAGTGAGTTGGAGTTTTTATGAGGTATCTCATAATAGACCTTTTATTTGCTATATGTATTTCAATTACGATGGAAAGAATGTATTGAATGATAGAGAAGAAATTTATAAGGTATTAAAAATAGTAGCCGATAGAGAGCTGGCTTTAGATATGATGGCATATGCTATAGATAAGAGGTTGCCAAAAGTATTGCCAAAACTTGTAAAACGTATCGATTTAGGGCCTATACACAATGTTTTTGCGAAAGACGAAAATGAAGTCACGCATGCTATTTTAGAAGGAATAGCTAAGAAAAACATCCCATTAGAATCGTATGCGATTTCGTTTAAAATAGATGAAGTACATTCTAAAAGTGAATTTAAAGAGGGGAATTTTTTTAGTAAACAAACCTTTCAAAATTGGGATAAAATAGTTCGACAAAATTTTGTATTTGCACCCCATCGCATCATACAATTACTCTATAGTAAAACCCCAGAGTTTATGAATAAGTTGGCAAAAGCGCCAATTCAAGTAGCAGATTTAAATATTGATAAAAAATAATAATGGAACATAACTCAACCTTTCCTATAAAACAGAATGAACTTGATATGCTTCGTGACGAAGCAACCTCATATTTAAAATCTGTACAGTGGGAGCAAGGGCTACGTGCGAAGAATAAAGATAATAGTAAAAAAGATGAATCAATTTTACTGTATCTATCACGTGCAAATAATGGTAGTAGTGTAAACATAACTTCGGTTTCTAAAACGATATTGGCGTTAAAAAAACGATTATTGCCAGAATCAGTAGCAATTCCAATTCACTTAAATCAAACCTTGTATGCTGTTCAAGAAGGGTTAACATTGGGTATTTGGATTAAAGATAGTTATTATGATGCCTCGGGGTTGTCTAGCCTAAGCGAGAATAAATCCGCTTTAGATAGTGCTGGTAAAAGAGAATACGAAAGCAAAATGCTTACTGCTACCGCTTTTATGTTATTTGCTGCTGCATATAAGATCTTACATGATCTTAAACCGCATGCCTCAGACGATCTGAGTGTTATGAAACAAAAGTTTGCTGGGATTCCTGAAGTGTCATTACTATCTCCCTTAAAAGGAGTTTCATGTAGCTTATTTTATTATGATAAGTACTTAGCGCATCCAGAAATTATTAAAACTGATAAAGATGTAATAGACTTTACGGTAGTATTTTTTGAAGCACTAATTGATGAAATTCAACTGAGAAAAAGTAGCTTAGAATATACTGAGACGATAGTAGATAGAACGTATAAGTTAGAAAACTCAGACTTTGCAGTTTCTGGTTGGGACAATGTGTTTTCTGGTACGGCTAAAAGTGTCGAGTTTAATAAGATACAATTTGAACAAATTGTTGGTAATCGTGATGCAAAACACTTTGCACGTCGCTTAACAGAACGTATGCTAAGCTATGACTTTGATGCTAAGAAGAATCCGTTTCAAGAATTAGGAGGCTTTATGCCAGTTTTTATGGGGTATGGTATTCCAGGTACGGGTAAAAGTATGCTTATTGCGGCAATAGCTACACGGTTAAAAGAACATAGTGAAAACTTAGATATTCCATTTTTATTTCATCCTATGCCCGATACGCTCATCAGTACTTTTCAAGGAGGTTCTGCAGAAAAAATGGTGGAATGGATGAAGCCGCTGCAAGACCCAACAAAGCTCATATTTGCACCTATTGATGATGCAGAAAACAATTTACAGGAACGCACAGAGCAAGGAGTTTCTGCAGGTGTGAAAGAAGTGATAGGCGTATTCTTAAGATATACTGAAGGAGCGTATGCCGTGAACTATGGAAATAGCGCTATCGGATTATTCACAAATCTACCTGAAATGTTAGATAAAGCGGTGATTTCTCGTGTACAAGGACGTTTTAAAATAGACGGAGCTCGTACAGAAAATGACTTTTTAGATCAAGATTATATATGGTGGAAAAAGTTCGAAAAAACGATGCCTAGCTTTGTGAATATGGATGATCCACAAAACTATAACTATTTAGCTGATCAAGTAGTAGCCAAAAATATGGGCGATATTTTGAAATTGGCAGAAGTACCTACAGAAGAACGCGTACATGAAGTATTCGATAAAGTTTCGAAAGTACATGCGTATAATGATCATACTTTTTATGCGAGTTTATATACAGAAATTCAAAAGATCTTTCCTTTTTTCTCATCGCGGGATGTTCGAAATATTCAATCAGCCATCTCATTGAGATTAACAGATTTTGACCTCGAGAAAGACTGGTTTGAAAATCCCGATCATTATTTTAAAAAAGATTATCAAACCAAATTCAATATGTTGCAAGAATTAATGAAAGCAAATATGAAAGGGTTAAACTTTTCTGACATTCGACGTCAAGAAGTTGTAAGGTATTTAGATAACGTTGCTACGATAGCAGATACTGATTTTAAGCGGAAAGTAGATAAGCGAATAAATCAAATAAATATTGATCTGGAAGCTAGAAAACAGGTTGAGAATAACGAGTAATAAAATGCAAAAGTTACAGGCAGCCAATTTATATAGAAGCGAACTTTTACCTGTAAATGGTAAGCTGGTTGAACGCTATAATCAATGTTTAGAACAATTAGGTTTTTCTAAGACCAAATTGAAAACTTTTTCTATTGATGGTTTAGGTTGGAGCCCAGAAATAGCTGAAGAAAAAAAGGACACTCAGTACTTAAATCATGGTGAGGCGAATCAACATGCTATTATTATCACACCACTTCAAAAGGGTAGGCCGGTCTATGTACCTTTTCATTCTTTTGACAGAGATATGATGCAGTTTATTTTTAAAACGCATGGTACTCAAATCGCAAATATTACTAAAGATAGTGCTATTTGTATAGATTTCGATCAAAAAATAGATGCATTTTATGAACCCTTAGATATTTTAAAATATGATGAAATTAATATAAGCTTTCATCTAATCAATAATTTAGAAAACGCTCAGAAAGAACAAGAGCAATTAATTGAAGTATTTAATGAAGATAATAATTTCATTGATGAAAATGTGCATCAACAGCTATTGCATTCGGCAAAAACATATGGAGATCTTAGAAATAGAAATCTAAAAATAGAACCTATTCAATTTAGATCTGATTCGTTTTATACAAGAGCCTTCGGAGGAATTTATGTATTAAGAGATTTTATTAAACCTATCGTAGTTTTTGAAAATAAAAAATCATATAAAGAAGCAATTAAAGATACCTTTCATGATGTGCTTATTTATCATGTTTCGCAACCCGAATTAATTAAAAAGCTGAGAGAGCATGTAATTATTGAATACGATTTACAACAAGATGCTAACTCATCTAGATATGAACGCATCAAAAAATATGTTTTTTCAGAATTTCTAAATAAAACAAAACATCCAATTAGAGATATTCTATCAAATAATGCTTTATTTAAAAGTTATCTAAACAAAATTGATATTGATGCAAGAAAAAAAGTGATGGGTGTAGAGCGTTATCTTGAGAAGATACAGGTAAGTAATGAATATAAGATTGCCGATATGATAGATAATGATATCTTTTTTGCAATGCATACACCGCATTCTTCTTTATTGCCTAAGCATCAGGATTTAATCTGGAAGTTGCTGGTTAATATTTCTGCAAAAGATGTGTTATTTCTATATTGGTATGATAAAGAAGAATTTTATAAACAATTTAAAGATTGGGATGAATCTTTAAAAGATTGGGTAATTGAAACTATTCAACAAAATATTTAATAGTAACTTGATGTTGAAAATAATTAATTAAAA